>CAISUK010000636.1 GCA_903888645.1 uncultured Pseudomonadota bacterium
CAGCTTGGCCCGTTCCTGCGCCGAAAGCTCACCCTTGGCGTGGTTGAAATATTGGACCAGCGGAATATGCGAAGGGCAAATATACGAGCAGCAGCCGCAAGCGATGCAGTCCTTCAGTCCATAGGCATCGGCACCGGTCAGATCGCCGGCGCGCACCCGCGCAGCCATTTCCAGCGGCAGCAGGCCCATCGGACAAGCGCGCGTGCAACTGCCGCAGCGAATGCACGGACCGGCCTCGGGCGTCGCCGCCTCCGCTTCGGTAAATGCCAGTATGCCGCTGGTACCCTTCACCAGCGGGACACGGGCATGCGGCAGCAGATTGCCCATCATCGGCCCGCCCATCACCAGCCGTGCCGGTTGCACGAGCGGTTCGCAGAAAGCCAGCAAGTCATCCACCAGCGCGCCGATCGGCACCATCAGGTTGCCCGGCTTGGCCACAGCGCCACCGTTGACCGTGACGATGCGCTCTACCAGCGGCTGACCGCGGCGGATGGCACGATGCACGGCCCGCGCCGTGCTCACGTTATGCACCAGCACGCCGACATCGGCAGCGCGCGAATCGGCTGGGACCTCCTTGCCGGTCAAGGTCTGGATCAACTGCTTGTCGGAGCCCATCGGGTAGCGGGCCGGCACCGGCCGCACCTTGATTTCCGAGAAATCCTTGGCCGCCTTCTGCATGGCCGCGATCGCTTCGGGCTTGTTGTTCTCGATGCCGACCAGCGCCTGGCGGGCGCCGATGGCATGCATCATGATGCGCACGCCGTCGATCACTTCATCGGCGAAATCGCGCATCAAACGATCGTCGCAGGACAGATACGGTTCGCACTCGCCGCCATTGACGATCAGCGTGGTGACTTCGGAACGCTTGCCCAGTGCCAGTTTCACCGACGACGGAAAGGTGGCGCCGCCGAGCCCTACCACACCGGCGGCGGCGACCAGCCGGGTGATTTCGGCGGGCGCCACGGCAAACGGATCGGCGATGACATCGGCCTCAAGCCAGCGTTCTGCCTGATCCGGTTCGACAGTCACGGCGACGAACGACAGGGCCGAAGGATGCGGTGCGGTGATCTCGCCGATGCCGACTACGGTACCCGATGCCGGTGCGTGGATCGGGGCAGAAATATTGCCCTGGGCTTCGGCCAGCAGTTGTCCCTTGAGCACTTTTTGCCCGACCAGGACGACCGGTCGCGCCGCCGTGCCGACATGCTGTTGCAACGGCACGTACAAGCGATTGGGCAGCGGCAGCCAGCGCAAGGCGACATCGGCGGCGGGACGCTTGTGATCGTCCGGATGGACGCCCCAGGCCGGACCGAAAAAACGTTCCATCAGTCCCATGTGCGCGCCCCTGAATTTGGCAATGTCATATCGTTACGCTACCTGCGGTTTCGGCCAGACCCAGTGCGGCAGGGTCACGGGAATGGGCCGCATGGTCAGCGCCTCGGTCGGGCAGCGTTCGATGCAGTTGCCACAGCCGGTGCAGGCTTCACGGATGACGTTGTGGATCTGCTTGGCGGCGCCGAGAATGGCGTCGGTCGGGCAGGCTTTGGTGCAGCGGCAGCAGCCGATGCAGATTTCCTCGGCGACCTGGGCCAGCTTTGGTCCTTCGTCGACCACGTCGCTGAGATCGAGGCTGATGCCGAGCTTGGCCGACAATGCCGCCGCCAAGGCCTTGCCGCCAGGCGGGCAGATGGTGACCGCGGCGCGGCCGTCGACAATGGCCGTGGCCGCCGCCGAACAACCGGGGAAACCGCATTGACCGCATTGCGAGCCCGGCATCATGGCCTCGACCTGGGCGATGACCGGATTGACCTCGACGGCGAACAGGCGATCGGCAAAGCCGAGCATGAGTCCGAGGACGGCGCCCAGCAAGGTCAGGCTGACAACGGCGGCAATCATCTGGCATCTCTCCTGTCGAAACAAATTTTTGCGGCGCTCAATGCGCATCCGTTCGTCATTTCGCCGCCAACCCGGCAAAGCCCATGAAGGCCAGCGCCAATAAGCTGGCGGCGATGAAGCTGATCGGTGCGCCGCTGAAAGCTGCCGGCACCCGGGCCAGGGCCAGGCGTTCGCGCAGGCCGGCGAACATCAGCAGCACCAGCGTAAAACCTACCGAAGAGCCGAAGCCGTAGAGAAGGCTATGGACGAAGCCGGCTTTTTCCAGGGCGCTCAGCAGCGGCAGGCCAAGCACGGCACAGTTGGTGGTGATCAGCGGCAGATAGATGCCGAGCGTCTGATAAAGATCGGGAGCGTTCTTCTTGACGACCATTTCAGTGAACTGCACGACGGCGGCGATCACCAGGATGTAGGTGAGGATGCGCAGATAATCGATGCCGAGCGGCAGCAGCACCCAGTTTTCCAGCATCCAGCAGACGCCGCTGGCCATGGTGATGACGAAGGTCGTCGCCAGGCCCATGCCGAAGGCGGTGTCGAGCGTCTTGGTGACGCCCATGAACGGGCACAGCCCGAGAAACTTGACCAGCACCACGTTGTTGACCAGCGCGGTGGTGACCATCAGCAAGGCAAATTCGTTAAGCAGGCTCATGAGCAGGGTTCCGGTATTCCTGGCAACGACTCCGCACATTTCGTGCCACTGCCCATGCATGGATTCACCGAAAGCGTGCGACGAAGCGCAACTGCGCACCAGATTGGCTTTTTCAGGTGACGGTGCCTGGCGACGCCGCGCGCGCAGCGCATCTGGGGAAACCGCGGCCGTGTCGCGAGTCCTACAGCGATGAAGCGTTTGCGACACTGCCACGGCGGCCAGGCAGTAACATGCGGCCAGCGCAATGGCATGGCCGACCTCGGGCGACCTAAAGCGCAAGGCACGAAAGCTGCATTAGCCTCTGCCAAATTGTGGAGAATTCTCAGATGAAAACAGGCCCCGAGCAGGGACACGCCCCAGGCACAGTTCCCCAGCATATTTTCGAACAGGTCGTGGCGCAGGCCGACGTGGCCATCGCCATTACCGACCCGCACGCCGAAATTGTCTACGTCAATCCGGCCTTTACCCGTGTCACCGGCTATGCAGCCAGCGATGTCATCGGCCGCAACCAGTCGATCCTTTCCAACAGGACGACCCCGCCCGACGTTTACAAGTCGATGTGGCAGAAGATCGGCCGCGGCGAGCCATGGCACGGCCGCCTGGTCAATCTGCGCAAGGACGGCACCCGTTATCTGGCCGACCTGACCATCACGCCGGTCCTCGACGATGCTGGAGGCATCAGCAGTTTTCTCGGCATGCAACGCGACGTGACCGATCTGCATCGCCTCGAATGCCGGGTGCGCAACAGCAAGGCACTCATCGAATCGGTGGTCGATGCGGCGCCATTGGCTTTCGCCTTGCTCGACGGCGATGACAAGGTGGTGCTCGACAATCACGAATACAAGAAGCTGATGGGCGATCTGGCCATGGCCGAACCGGCAGCGATGATGCTGGCGGCAATCCGCACCGAACTCGGCACGAACTTCACCACCAATGTCGCGCAGCATGACGGCTATGCCTTCCTCGATCACGAAGTGCGCATCGAGCGGCGCGGCTGGTCGGCGCCGCGCTGGTTCTCGTGTTCCGGCGTCTGGGTCAACGAGGACGACGATCGCGCCGATGCCTTTTTCGCGCCGCAGCGGGTGGTCTATTTGCTGCTGGTGGCCAAGGAAATCACTTCGCTGCGGGCCGAGCAGGAAAAGGCCCGGATCGCCGCCTTGCAGGCCGTTTTGAGCGAGGAAGATCGCGTTGCCGGACTGCGCGAAAGCCTCTCTGCCGCGGTATTCCAGATTGAAGGACCGATCAACATCATCGCCTCGGCGGTCGCCATGCTGGGTCGCCGCGGCGGTAATGGCAGCGACCCGATGGCGCAGGCACTTTCCGACGCGGTGCAGGCCGGACAGACGGCGCTGGCCCACTTGCGCAGCATCATCCCCGATCAGCCGCGGGTGCCGCGCAGCCTGGTGAACATCAACGAAGCCCTGCGCGACATCATCGATCTGTCCACCAGCCGCCTGCTTGCCGCCGGTATTACCGTTGCATGGCAGCCGCAGAGCGTCTTGCCGGCCATCCATGGCGATCCGAATCGTCTGCGCGCCCTGTTCAAGACGCTGGTCGACAATGCCCTGGAGGCCATGAACGTCAAGGCCTGGCGCGAGCGGGAGCTGCGCATCGCAACGCGGGCACTGCTCGGCAGTATCGAAGTCATCATCGAAGACAGCGGACCGGGCATTCCGGTGGATCATCAACTCAAGGTCTTCGAGCCCTTCTTCACCACCAAGCGCGGCTCGGTCGGCACTGGCCTGGCCGCTGCGCAGCAGGTGGCGGCGGATCATGGTGGGCTGATCGAAATCGATCCGGCTTATCGCAAGGGCTGCCGCGTTCGCGTCGTGCTGCCAACGCGGGCGAAGGATCGCGATGAGTGATATCAGCGCGTTGCACCGGGTCGAGCTGGACACGCTTTACCGCGTCAGCCGCATCCTGTCGCAATCGCTTGACTTCCGCCAGACGCTGGTCGAAGTGCTGCGTGCCCTCGACGAATCGGCCGGACTCAAGCGCGGCATGATCAGCGTCGTCGACCCGGACGATGGCGACCTGGTGGTCAATGCCGTCCATGGACTCGATGTGGCGGCCTACCGGCCGGTGCGTTACCAGGCCGGCGAAGGCGTGCTCGGCCTGGTCATGGAGCATCACCGCAGCGTGGCATTGGCGCGGGCCGGCGACGAGCGGCGCTTCCTCAACCGGCTCGGCATCTATGATCGCGATCTGCCCTTCATTGCCGTGCCGATCGGTGTCGGCGGCACCCTGCAGGGCGTGCTGGCCGTGCAACCGGGCGAGGCTGACGACGGTCAGCTGCGCGAACGCACCCGCTTCGTGGAAATGCTCGCCAATCTCATCGGGCAGAGCCTGCGTTTGTCGCTCGAAGTTGAACTGGACCGGAAGACGCTCGCCGACGAACGCGACACGCTGCGCCGCACGGTGCGCAACCAGTTCGGCTTCGACAACATCGTCGGCCATTCCGCCGCCATGCGTCGCGTCTTCGACCAGATCCGCATGGTCGCCAAATGGAACACGACGGTGCTGATTCGCGGTGAAACCGGAACCGGCAAGGAACTGATCGCCAACGCCATCCATTACAACTCGCCGCGCGCCCGCGGCGCCTATGTGCGCCTCAACTGCGCTTCGCTGCCGGAGAATCTGCTCGAGAGCGAACTATTCGGTCATGAGAAAGGCGCCTTTACCGGCGCCGTCGGCAGCCGCAAGGGACGCTTCGAACAAGCCGACGGCGGCACCCTCTTCCTCGACGAAATCGGCGAGATTTCGCCGGCCTTCCAGGCCAAATTGCTGCGCGTTCTGCAGGAAGGCGAAATGGAACGCGTCGGCGGCAACCGCAGCTTCAAGGTCGATGTCCGCGTCATCGCGGCAACGCACCGCGATCTCGAAACTTCTGTCGACGAGGGTAGCTTTCGCGAAGATTTGTATTACCGCCTCAACGTCATGCCCATCCTCCTGCCGCCGCTGCGCGAACGACCGGAGGACATCCCCGAGATCGCCCGCTTTCTCGCCGGCAAGATCGGCGAGACGCAGAACCGCAAACTTACCTTGTCCGAAGCCGCGATCCGCCGCTTGAGCAGTTACCCTTGGCCGGGCAACGTCCGCGAGATGGAAAACTGTATGGAACGGGCCGCCGTGATGTCGGAATCCGGGGCCATCGACACCGACCTGATCCAGATCGACCGGCCGCGCGAATCGCCCGCCTACAACGAAGCGGCGCGCGCCAATCTCGACGATCCCGATCTCGGCGAACGCGAACGTGTCGTCGCCGCGCTCGAACAGGCCGGCTGGGTGCAAGCCAAGGCAGCGCGGCTGCTCGGCATGACGCCGCGGCAAATCGCCTACCGCATCCAGACGCTGAACATCGAAGTCCGACAGATTTGAATCATTTACCCGAGCGGTGCCGACTATGACAATGAGCAGAACATGAAAACGACCAGAAACATGCGCGAACAATACGAAATTGGCGACGTCATCTACGCCAGGGAAACCATGGCTAACGACGGTGGCATACCCGGGATCGATGCCGAGGCGATTTTGGCAACACCGGGGCGCCGCGGCGTCGTTGTCAATTTCGGCCACGCCGAAGCCGCCCCGGAAATGGAAATCTATCTGGTCCGCTTCGAAAATGCCCAAGGCGATCTCGGCCCACCGGTCGGTTGTCTGCCCGACGAACTGACGCAGGATGAAGAAGAAGCGAAGGTCTTGGCGTTAGCGTCGAGAGGGAATTGTTGACCTGGATCAACAATTCAGATGATCTTAAGAGTTGTTAAGGGATGTGACTTCTGTCACAATCTATTTACACATTGGCGTGATCGGCTTGCAGGGGGAAACTGAAAGCCGCGCGGGGACGGGGGTCTTTCGCAGCAAATGCCAATCAGACGCTTCAAAATCGGGTACTCGCGCAGTTCTTTCGTTTTTGACTGAGCGGCGAGCGTCCTAAGCCAGGGAGGTAACACATGAAGTTGTTTGCCCGAATTTTCGCGCTTTGTGCGCTTGCTGCCGGTCTCGGCGGTTCCACGGCGACGTTGGCAGCTGCCGACACCAGCGCCGATCATTCCCTCAAAGGCGACGCGGTCTGTACGCGCTGCCACGACGAATCGGAAGTCAGGCCCATCCTGTCGATCTATCAGACCAAGCACGGCGTCAGAGGCGACTCGCGCACCCCGGGCTGCCAGACCTGCCATGGCGCCAGCGACAATCATCTGAAAGACAAGAAAGTACCGCCCGACGTCACTTTCGTCGGCGACAATAAATCCGAGGCCAGGACGCAGGAATCTGTCTGTCTCACCTGCCACAAGTCGGACAAGCGCACCCGCTGGGCCGGCGGTCCGCACCAGGTAAACGACGTGACATGTACCAATTGTCATAACGTCCATGCGGCGGTCGACAAGGTACGCGCCAGGAAGACGCAGACCGAAGTCTGCTTCGCCTGCCACAAGGAACAACGCGCCGATACGCTGAAAGTGTCGACGCATCCGATCGATGCCGGCAAGGTGGTCTGCTCCGATTGCCACAACCCGCACGGTTCCGGCGGACCGAAGCTGGTGAAGAAGAACACTGTCACCGAGACCTGCTACACCTGCCACGCCGAAAAGCGCGGCCCCTTCCTCTGGGAACACCAGCCGGTCACCGAAGATTGCACCAATTGCCATACCCCGCACGGTTCCAACATTTCGCCGCTGTTGAAATCGCGGGCACCGTTCCTGTGCCAGGAATGCCATGACGGCGCGCATGCCAGCCCGGATCCGGTCGGACCATCGCGAGCGGCCGGCAAGCAGGGTACAGCGGGATTCGGCGCTGCCGATTACGCCGGACGTGCCTGCCAGAACTGCCACGTCATGGTCCACGGTTCGAATTCGCCAGCCGGCGCCTTCTTGCAGCGCTAATTCAGGAAGAGGGAATCCAACATGAAAACGAGTCACAAGCAGTTTCCGGTTCGCACCCTGACCTTCGCCGTGCAAGGCGCCTTGGTTGCGATGTTTGCCCTACCACTGGCAGCGATGGCCGATAGCGCAGCAGAGGTCGCAGCGCTGACGCAACCGACCAACACCATCGAGATCGGTATCCAAAACGCCTCCAAGGATTCGGCCAAGTTCGGCGAATACAACGGCCTCGACAAGAAGGGCGTTACCGGTATCGGCAATTTCAGCCTGCGCGGTGGCGATGCTTACGGTTCCCAGGCCGGCGGCCAGGGAACGATGCGCTATGAATTCAGCGGCAGCGACCTCGGCACGACCTCGCGTGAAGTCAGCGGGTCGGTCAGCGATCAAGGCAAGTGGACCATCGGCGCCAGCTACGACCAGCTGCGCCATAACTTTACCGATAGCTACCAGACACCTTATCAAGGTTCGATGGGAGGCAACAGCTTCACGTTGCCTGAAACATTTGGTGGCATAGATATGGGCGGCGAGGGCACGCTGGGATTGACCGATCCCCAGATTGCGGCATCATCTTCCCGTCGGCCCGCGCGGCCATGCTGGTGACCGTGCTTACTTCCATTTTTTCGCCACCTTCAGATGAATATGATTAATCTTGTTTATAAGATTTATCTTAATTGTTTTGCAAGAGGGATTTGCGAGTTGGCTGCATTTGATAGGCCGAAAG
>CAISUK010000637.1 GCA_903888645.1 uncultured Pseudomonadota bacterium
ATGGCGAAACACTTCCAGGCTTCACTACAACATCAATTTACGTAGCCACGGTAACCGTCAGCACACCTGGTTGCCGCAATGCCGCCGTGTATCGCCAGTAAACGGCCGCCACCTACACCGTTGGTTCGGCCAACTCCAGAAGTCGGCAAATCTCCTTGTTGGTCTTGCCCTTCAACACCATTTGCAGAACTTCCTGCTGACGCTCCGTCAAGCCAAGGCGATCCTCCTGGCGTGGCCCAGTCGCCGAAGCCGGCTGAGCCAACCGATCGGTCGCCTCGAATAGTTGCGGCGGCACGTAAATTCCGCCGGCAAAGACCAGGCGCAAGGCCGCAACAAGTTGATCGCTCAGCGTGGATTTGGTGATAAAGCCGGCGGCGCCGTGATCGAATGCGTTGCGCATGCTGGCATGGTCCTCGTTGCCGGAAAGCATGACGACCGGAATATCGGGATGACGGCGGCCGAATTCATCCAGCGCAGCAATGCCGTGCATGTCGGGCAAGTTCAGGTCGAGCAACATCAAGTCGATATCGGTATGCTCGTCAGCCAGCGCAAAAGCAGCGCGGGCACTTCCGGCGGCGAGCACCGCGACACCTTCTTCGTCAAGTTCTTGCAAGACATGACGCAAACCCTCCCGAACCAGAAGGTGGTCGTCCAAGACAAGGATTTTCATGGGCTACGCCGACCGACAACTGAATGTCATGAGATGTTATTAGTGAATGGCGCCGTGCCAACGCATTCCATTGGTATTTGTAGCCAGTTTCGCCCAAGGCGCACAGCGGTTGCACGGCTGCGCTGGTCAGACCGGGTTGTCGATATCAATGAATCGGCAGTCCAGTCCAAAGCGCTCCTTAAGATGATGCCCGAGTGCCTGCACGCCATAACGTTCCGTGGCGTGGTGGCCAGCAGCGAGGTAGGGAATTCCCGATTCGCGCGCCAGATGGACGGTCGGTTCGGATATTTCGCCCGACAGGAAAAGGTCGGCGCCGGCTGCAATGGCCTGTTCGAAATAGCCTTGGGCACCGCCGCTACACCAGGCAACACGCTTTACCTGACGTTCGGCATCGCCGATCAGCTGTGTTGGCCGGCCCAATACAGAACCAACCTGGTCCGCGACAACGCTGGCGGCTACCGCCGTCAGCGTTGCCAGCCAGCAAGACTCGTCCTCGCCACAGCGCCCATCAGGCAGCCAGCCAAACAACCGTGCCAACTGCATGTTGTTGCCAAGGCCCGGATGATGGTCGAGCGGCAAATGAAAAGCAAACAGGTTGATGTCATGGCGCAACAGTGTCGCCAGGCGGGTCCGGCGGATGCCGACGACCCGGGCGTCCTCGCCGCGCCAGAACCAGCCGTGATGGACCAGTATGGCATCTGCATCGAGGGCGACAGCCGCGTCGAGTAATGCCTGACAGGCTGTGACGCCGCAAACGAGCAGGCGAATATCGCCACGACCTTCCACTTGCAGGCCGTTTGGGCAATAATCGCGGAAACGCGCAACCTCGAGAAATCGATCAAGATAATTTCGCAATTCGTCGCGTTGCAATTTCTTTCCCCGATTGAGTAAAGCACAAATTATGCGCCGTCTCTGGCTTATATTTGCCCAAGCCGTCACCCTCAGCGTAGCATTTTTGTTCGTCGTCCAGACACTGAAGCCAGAGTGGCTGGACCGACGGGCACGGCCGGCCAGCGGCATCGTCGCTCTCCAGGAAACAGCCCCTGCCAACAACGGCGAAACGACTCAGGTCGCTTCTTACGCAGAAGCGGCGAGGCGCGCGGTACCTTCGGTCGTGCATATCTACACCAGCCAGGAAGTCAAGACGCGCAATCCACTCCTGGACGACCCGTTCTTTCGCCACTTTTTCGGCGATCACTCGGAGATGCAGACACAGCGGCGTTCCGGCCTGGGTAGCGGCGTCCTCGTCAGCGCCGACGGTTACATCCTGACCAACAACCATGTCATAGAATCTGCCGACGAGATCGAGGTCTCGCTCAATGACGGGCGCAAGTTTCCTGCCAAGGTGGTCGGCGCGGATCCCGAGTCGGATGTTGCGGTGGTTCGTATCAAGGCTGACGCCAAGCTCCCGACAATTACCTTCGCCACTGCCGATACTCTGCATGTCGGCGATGTGGTGTTGGCCATTGGCAACCCTTTCGGTGTCGGTCAGACGGTGACATCGGGCATCGTCAGTGCGCTGGGACGTTCCCATTTGGGGATCAACACTTTCGAGAATTTCATCCAGACCGATGCCGCCATCAATCCCGGCAACTCTGGTGGTGCACTAGTTGATAGTAATGGTCACCTAGTAGGCATCAATACGGCGATCTACTCGCAGAGCGGCGGCAACATGGGTATTGGTTTTGCCATACCGGTTTCGCTGGCGCGCAGCGTCCTCGAACAGATCATCCGGACCGGCACGGTCACGCGGGGCTGGATTGGCGTCGAGGTGCAGGAAGTGACGCCGGAACTGGCGCAGAGCTTCAATCTGCGCGACAGCAGTGGCGCCCTGATTGCCGGAGTCATGCGTGGCAGCCCGGCTGATCGCGCTGGTATCAAGCCTGGCGACATCCTGGTCGGAATAGCCGGTAAAGCGGTGGCCGATTCCCAGGCAATGTTGGCCCTGATTGCGGAGCAAACGCCCGGTCAGTCAGTGAAGGTCAAACTCCGCCGTGAAGCGAAAGACCTTGAAGTTGATGTCGCGGTTGGCAAGCGACCAAAACCCGCACGCGAATAAGGGCTTACTCGCCTGACTGGCGCTGCGTTTCGGTTTGGGTTTCGGTTTGGGCTTCGGCTTCGGCCCGATCGAACTTTGCTTGCATTTCCGCCCTGGTCTCCGACTCCGTCTCGGTGCGGCTTGGCTCAGCTTCCTTGGCTGGCGAGCGGGTCATCAGGCTCGCCACGATCACGCCAATCTCATAGAGCAGCCAGAGCGGCACCGCCAGAAGGAACTGCGAGAGTACGTCCGGCGGCGTAAATACCGCGCCGACGACGAAGGCGCCAACGATGACGTAGGGCCGGATTTCGCGCAGCTTTGCAACGCTGACAAGACCAACCTTGACCAGCACGATGACCACCACAGGCACTTCGAAGGTAATACCGAAAGCGAGAAAAGTCTGCATGACAAAGGACAAATACTTGTCGATGTCGGTCATGACAGCGACACCTTCGGGAGCGAACTTGTTCACGAAGGCGAACACCGTCGGAAAGACGATAAAGTACGCAAAAGACATACCGAGGAAAAAAAGCAGAACGCTGGCAACGACCAGCGGCAACACCAGCTTCTTCTCATGCGCATACAGCCCTGGCGCGACGAAAGCCCAAGCTTGGTAGAGCACGTAAGGCAATGCCACCAGAAATGCAACCATCATCGTCACCTTCATCGGCACGAAAAAAGCGCCGGCGACATCGGTAGCGATCATGTGACCACCTTGCGGCAAGGCCGCCAGCATGGGCGCGGCGAGCAGCGAATAGATATCGCGAGCCCAGCTGACCATCCCCAGAAAGACGATGATGACGGCAACGATGGTGCGGATCAGGCGGTCGCGCAGTTCGACCAGATGCGAGATGAAGGTTTCCTGCAGTTCGTCCGACATCTCAAGCCTTGGGCTGTTCGGCCGGTGGCACTGACGACGCAGGCAATTGCGATGGGGCTGCAACAGTTGCCGCCGCGGTGTTGGCGATCGACTGCGAAGTCTCAGGGGTGAGCGCAAGCGTCTGCGGCTCCGGCGTCGGGGAAGCAGCCGCTTCCTTGCCCGCGTCATCTGCAGGCGAAGCGATTGCCTGGTTGAGCGACGTTTCCACATCGCGCACTTGCTGGCTGGCCGAGTTTTCCAGGGACTTGACCTGCTCCGCCACCTGGCTTTGCAGCTTCTTTAGTTCATCGAGCTGCATTTCCCGGTTGATATCGGCCTTGACATCATTGACATAGCGCTGCAGGCGGCCGAGCAGATGGCCGGCAGTGCGCGCCACCTTGGGCAGGCGCTCGGGG
>CAISUK010000638.1 GCA_903888645.1 uncultured Pseudomonadota bacterium
AGGCCGAGTCGCGTTGAATTTCACAAGGGAAGCCAACTCGGCAATAGAGGCCGTCTCAAGTGCCATCTCTGATGTGAGAAAAGCTATTCCCAATGCAAAACTGGTCGAAGCCACTCCCGACTTGGTTGGTTTGACCGACATTGCCGAGATACTAGGCTGCAGCCGGCAGAATATTCGGAAATTAGTAATTGGGAATCGGTCCGTATTTCCTTCACCAGTTCATGAAGGCAGTGCGGCGATCTGGCATCTCGCCAAGGTGCTGCAATGGTTCAAGACAAAAGGTAACTATGCGATTGAGGACAACTTGATTGAGGTGTCCAAAGCGGCGATGCAGGTCAATATTGCACGGCAAATGCAAGACCTCGAACCCACTTTTCATAGAAGCATAAAGGCTTTGCTAGCCTAAATTCAGATCGCGCACTGGTTCTCGGCGCGTTAGTGCCAATTTTGCGTACAGCGCGGTTGGCTTTCTGGTTCTGATCGCTGCACAGTAGCCGGTCAGGCGAGAACATTAGATCGCGCCCATTGAATTGCGGCTTCACTGAAATCTCCCCAAGCGAACGTCAGCTATGGAGGAACGGTTCGACTGACTCTTATTGGCCGATTGGAGCCAACTCTGAAAGCTGTTAAAGAGGTGCGCAGCGCTTGCAGCAAGTATATCGTTTTGATATAGTGCGATTATGCACGTCATTTCACTAAAGATGCTCCGAGACTTC
Organism: uncultured Pseudomonadota bacterium; assembly: GCA_903888645.1. Taxonomy (GTDB): domain Bacteria; phylum Pseudomonadota; class Gammaproteobacteria; order Burkholderiales; family Rhodocyclaceae; genus CAISUK01. Next base: position 717 of record CAISUK010000638.1, read on the forward strand.
TGGCACAGGCATCCTGAAGTTGAGCAGTCTTTGCGCAACTGGCACACCGTCGACGAGAATTCTCGCTTTGCTGACTTTGCTGATTTTCGGCAGAGCTTTGGCAGTGCGGATTATGTTCCGCCTTATACCGTATTCGATGTCGGCGGCAACAACTATCGGGTCGTTGTCATCGTTCGCTATCGCGATGGCAAAATGTTCGTGCGTTGGGTAATGACCCACCGCGAATACGACGATTGGTGCAAACAATACCGGAAAGGCAAGGTGTAACCATGACAACCGCTACCGCTAGTGTAGACATCAAGGCGCTGCAAAAGACTTGGACTGCGTTTGATCGCATCGCCCATTTGCGTCCGATCCGTACCGAGGAAGAGTATGACCGTAAGGTTTCGCTGATGAACACTCTGCTGGACATGGTCGGCGACCAGGAGGATCACGCCTTGTCAGGGCTTCTTGATCTCGTCGGCGAACTGGTGGCGGAATATGACACCAACCAATTCGCCATTGAAGCGTCCGAGCCCAAGGACGTTCTGCGCTACCTGATCGAATCGCGCGGTCTGAAGCAAGGCGATCTCGCGGAGATCGTCCCACAGAGCAACCTTTCAGCGATCCTCGCCGGCAAGCGAAAGATCAGCGCAACCCTAGCGGGGAAACTGGCCAAGTTTTTCAGCATCAGTCCGGCGGTGTTCGTTCCTGGCTAAGAAGGCGCCACGCTCCCAGTTCGGTATCGAGTGCGGCAAGTATTGGCCAGCTACCCGTCATTCAAAATTGGCTTGTTTCCCCGCCTCCAACGTTCGCAACTGGCCGGTAGTTCGCGGTGGCGGCCGGCCGCAATGTGGCTGCAGAATTCCAAGGGCAACTTTCCAGCAGCAAACTTCCGGCGATCAGCGAGCGCCGGGTGCGCTGAGCCTACGGTGGCTGAAAATGAAAGCCCCTTCGGTACGCGACGGCGATATTGTCGCCTGAACTTCGTCAACGCCCGTGGGGAATCGTTGGCAATGACAAACCGTAATATCTGGTCGCGTTACAACGTCTATGCGCCCATCTGGG
>CAISUK010000639.1 GCA_903888645.1 uncultured Pseudomonadota bacterium
ACTCTTTCCAGCCGAGCAGGGATTCCTCGATCAGCAGTTCGCGCGTCGGCGAAGCCTCGAGTCCGCGCTTGCAGATCTCGGCGAATTCGTCAGGGTTGTAGGCGATCCCGCCACCTGAACCGCCCAGCGTGAACGACGGCCGGATGATCGCCGGATAGCCAATGCCGGCACGCACCTGATCGGCTTCCTCCATCGAATGGGCGATGCCCGAGCGCGCCGAACCCAAGCCGATCCGGCCCATGGCCCGCTTGAACTTTTCGCGATCCTCGGCCATGTCGATGGCCTCCCGCGAAGCGCCGATCATTTCGACGCCGTATTTCTCCAGCACACCGTGCTTGGCCAGGTCCAGTGCGCAGTTGAGTGCTGTTTGACCACCCATGGTCGGCAACAGCGCGTCGGGACGCTCTTTGGCGATGATGTTCTCGATCACCTGCCAGGTAATCGGTTCGATGTAGGTGACATCGGCGGTCCCCGGATCGGTCATGATCGTGGCCGGGTTCGAATTGACCAGGATGACCTTGTAACCTTCCTCGCGCAGCGCCTTGCAGGCCTGAGCGCCGGAATAGTCGAACTCGCAGGCCTGACCGATGATGATCGGGCCAGCGCCAATGATAAGAACGCGGTGGATGTCTGTACGTTTGGGCATAAAAATCGTTACCGCCAAGGCATCAGGATCACCAACGGGTCGCGGAGATTTCCTTATGGAGTCCGCTGCCGCCGGTGACGTGCCGGGTTAGGTCTTTTCCATCATCCCGATAAATCGGTCGAAGAGATAGCTCACATCATGCGGTCCCGGGCTGGCCTCGGGATGACCCTGAAAACAGAAGGCTGGAACGTCGGTGCGGGCAAGACCCTGAAGGCTGCCATCGAACAAGGAAACATGACTGACGCGCAAATTGGCCGGCAGCGAATCGCCATCCACGGCAAAGCCATGATTCTGGCTGGTAATCAATACCTGGCCGGAATCGAGGTCCTTGACCGGATGGTTGGCACCGTGATGGCCGAATTTCATCTTGATCGTCCTGGCACCGGAAGCCAGTGCCAGCAACTGGTGGCCGAGGCAGATACCGAAAGTCGGAATACCGCGCTGCAGGAACTCGCCGATGGCAGCGATTGCGTAGTCGCACGGTTCCGGATCGCCCGGCCCGTTAGACAAGAAAATGCCATTGGGCTTAAGCGCAACTACCTCTGCGGCTGGCGTCTGCGCCGGTACGACAGTCAGGCGACAACCGCGACTGGCCAGCATGCGCAATATGTTCCTCTTGACGCCAAAATCGTAGGCAACGACGTGGAACCGCGATGCCGTGGTGGCCGCGTATCCTTTGCCCAACTGCCATTCGCCTTCGCTCCAGGCATAGGCTTGATTGGCGCTGACAACCTTCGCCAGATCCATGCCGGCAAGCCCCGGAAATGCCTGCGCTTGATTGATCGCAGCCAGTTCGTCAAGATGTTCGCCAGCCACCACACAACCTGCCTGGGCGCCCTTTTCGCGGAGGATGCGGGTCAACTTTCGCGTATCGATATCGGCGATGGCCACCACGTCCTGTGCCGCCAAATACGCGTCGAGGCTCATTTCGCTGCGCCAGTTCGACGCCATCAGCGGCAGATCGCGAATCACCAGACCGGCGGCATGTATCCTGCCCGCTTCGCAATCCTCATGGTTGATACCGGTATTGCCAATGTGCGGGTAAGTCAAGGTCACGATCTGCCGACAATATGACGGATCGGTGATGATTTCCTGGTAGCCGGACATCGACGTATTGAAAACAACTTCGCCGACGCGACACCCCGCCGCACCAATTGACTTGCCCCGGAAAACGGTCCCATCGGCCAGAGCAAGCAGGGCGGGCGGGAACTGGGGCACGGTGAAACTCCTGTCGGTCGGTCGAATAACTTGCATGGTGGCAGCACTGGCAATCAAGCCGGACACGCGCAAATCACCGTACCCAGTTACCGCCGCGCAAACCCGACGATTCTACCGTGAAAGGCCTTTCACTGGCAATCGCAGAAGCGCGTCAAAGCGTATTCAGGAATCCCTCATTGCGTGTTCCGCTGCACGTACCGCCGCTCGCGGGCGGCACCATCGCGGGAAATGTTCAACGCAGGCCGAGCACGTCCTGCATGTCGAACAGACCCTGGTTGCGGCCGCGCATGAAACGCCCCGAACGCAGCGCGCCCAATGCATATGGCATTCGACTGCCGGCCTTGTGGGTGATCTCGATGCGCTCGCCAGTGCCGGCAAATAGCGCCGTATGGTCGCCGACGATATCGCCGCCGCGCACGGTGGCAAAGCCAATGGTCTGCGCTGCTCGTTCGCCGGTATGTCCCTCGCGGCCATAGATTGCGCATTCCTGAAGACTACGCCCAAGGGCATCGGCGATCACTTCGCCCATGCGCAAGGCCGTCCCGGACGGTGCATCCACCTTATGCCGGTGATGCACCTCGATGATCTCAATGTCATAGCCTTCATTGAGTACTCGCGCTGCCGATTCAAGCAGCCTGAAAACCAGATTGACGCCCACGGCAAAATTGGCAGCGAGAACGATGGGGATCTCTCGTGATGCCGCCTGAATGATGCTTTTTTGCGCTACGCTGAACCCCGTTGTACCGATCACCATGTGCGCGCCACGCCTGCGGCAGGCTTCGATGTGTGCCAGCGTGCCTTCAGGTCGCGTAAAGTCGATCAGACAATCGCTTCGGGCAACTGCAGCATCGATGTCGCTTTCGATGGCAACGCCACAGGGGTTGCCAACCAACTCCCCGGCATCCTTTCCCAGCAAAGGGTTTCCCGGCATTTCCAGGGCAGCCGCCAATTCGGCATCCTCGGCCTTGAGCACGGCTTCAATCAAGGTGCGACCCATTCGTCCGGCACTGCCGGCTATCGCATAACGTATCTTGCTCATCGCTGATCCACGGGCAGATTAGTTTGCGGATCCTGGCACCGGTGCCACGGCCTCTTTCTTCTCCGGCGGCGGCGCTGCCTTCTTTTCCTCCCCGTTGCGCGCACCTGGATCGGCGGCAATTTCGATCATGCGGGGGGTCGGCGCGGCCGCTTGCGCCTCGGCGCCGCCAGGCTCGTTGGCAATGACATCTCCACCGACGCGAGCCAACTTGCCTTCGCTGAAAAACACCACGACACGACGCAACTGTGTTTCGCCCTTGCCCGGCTGGAAGCGGTAGACATAATCCCAGCGGTCGGCGTGAAACATATCTGCCACCAAAGGCGTACCGAGGATAAAACGGACCTGATCCTTGGTTTGCCCGGGCTTGAGTTGGGCGACCATCTCCTGCGATACAAAATTGCCCTGACGCACGTCAATCTTGTACGGCGTCAGGTATGAGGTGATTTGCGGGGTACTCGAGCAACCGGCCGTCAGAGGCAACAGGCAGAACAAAAGTCGTTTCATTGAATGGGATGTCATGCGATACCGGCTCGTCTATTTGGTGCGACAGTGCTGACGCTACTGCCGCATGAGGAATTCTCATTTTCAGCTGGAAACTATATCATAGCTGCCCTCATGCCTTGCCTGCGAATACCATGACCAACCCCGAAGAGCTGAAGAGCATCGGTCTCAAGGCCACCTTTCCGCGCCTGAAAATTCTCGACCTGTTCCGCACCTGTGGTGCCCGTCATATGTCTGCCGAAGATGTCTACCGGCACCTGCTCGCAGAAGACATGGATATCGGGTTGGCAACGGTTTATCGGGTGCTGACCCAGTTCGAACAGGCCGGTCTGCTCGAACGTCATTCGTTCGAGTCCGGCAAAGCCGTTTTCGAACTGAACGAAGGCAAGCATCACGACCACCTCGTCTGCATGCAGTGCGGAAAAGTCGAAGAATTCTTCGATCCCGAAATCGAAAAGCGGCAGAACAAGATCGCCAGCGAGCGAGGCTTCAGCGTTACCGGGCATGCCTTGAATATCTACGCCGACTGCAACAACGCCGACTGTCCAAACAAGAAACACGCCTGAGCAACCGGCTATCGATGTCGACGGATCGCAACTCCGAATAAAGAATAAACGGTGGAAGCATTCATCACCTCGGCACTGCTCGTCGCCATGGCAGAAATCGGCGACAAGACGCAGTTGCTCTCCTTCGTTCTGGCAGCGCGACTGCGCAAACCCGTGCCGATCATCGCCGGCATATTTGTCGCCACCATCGCCAATCACGCACTGGCTGGCTCGTTGGGCGTCTGGCTGGCGCAGCGAGTGCCTGCCGGCTGGATGCCATGGATTGCCGGACTGACATTTATCGCTTTCGGCTTATGGTCTTTAGTGCCAGACCGGCTGGATGATGAAGACACCCCCGCCAAAAGCCATTACGGGGTATTCGTGACCACCGTGATTGCCTTTTTCCTGGCCGAAATGGGCGACAAAACGCAATTTGCCACTATCGCCCTGGGTGCCCGATTTCACGCCCTGATACCGGTTGTCGTGGGCACGACCCTGGGGATGATGGCGGCCAATGTACCGGCTGTGTTGATCGGGGAATCGTTGGCTAAAAAAATGCCGCTTCAGCTTATCCGCTGGATTGCCGCGGGACTCTTCGTCGCCACCGGCATTGCCGCGATGTTCGCCGGTGGAGCGTGATCGCGGAGTACTCGATACCTCAACGCTCACCGCGACATTACTTCTTCTCGTCGGTCTCGACTTCCGCGGAAGGTGCAACGTTGACGTGCGGAAACTGGAAACCGGTAAACAGGGTGCGCGTTTGTTCGTGGATGTTTTCCTGCATTTGCTGGAACATCTTCTTGCTCTGTTCGACATAGGCGCCCATCATGCTCTGCACTGCCGGGCCTTGAAAGCTGAGGAATTGCGCCCAGAGATCTTGGCTCATCGGGTTCTTTTCACCGTAAAGCCCGCGCGCCTGCTCCTGCAGTTTCGCCTGTATGTCGGAAAAGGCGTTGATATTGCTTTCCAGGTACTTCCCCATCATTCCCTGCATGGCGTGACCGTAGAAACGGATCATCTGCGACAACAGGTCACTGCTGAACATCGGCGCCCCACCCGCCTCTTCTTCGAGAATGATCTGCAGGAGAATGCTGCGCGTCAGATCGTCACCGGTTTTGGCATCGATGACACGAAAGTCCTGATTCTGCAGTACGAGATCCTTGACGTCCGTCAGCGTGATATAGGTGCTGGTCTTCGTGTCGTAAAGGCGACGGTTCGGATACTTCTTGATCAGACGCGAAGACTCTGCCATGAATGACTCCAAGTGGAGAAAAGCAAGCTCGGATTATACGAAAAAACAGCCCTTACCGTAGCAAGGGCTTTTGGCTGGCAATCGCCAAAGCGACCGACCCAAGCTCAATACATATGCAGGCCGCCGTTGATGTTGAGCGTCGCACCCGTCATGTAACCGGCCAGGTCGGAAATCAGGTACCGGCAAAGGTGGCCGATTTCTTCCGGCTTGCCCAAGCGCCCTGCTGGCACCGTGGCAACGATGGCATCGCGGACTTCCTGCTTGATCGCCAGGACCATGTCGGTACCGATATAACCGGGAGCGATGGCATTGACCGTGACACCCTTCTTCGCCACTTCCTGGGCAATCGCCTTGGTGAAGCCGATGATGCCGGCCTTGGCCGCCGAGTAGTTGGCTTGGCCGAACTGGCCCTTGACGCCATTGACCGAAGAGATGTTGATCACCCGGCCCCAGCCACGTTCGGCCATGCCGGCGAGCACTTGATGCGTGACGTTGAAAACCGAATCAAGGTTGGTGGCGATCACCGCGTCCCATTGGCCTTTGTCCATCTTGCGAAAGACGCTGTCTCGTGTAATGCCGGCATTGTTCACCAGCACATCGACCGGGCCGGCTTCAGCCTCGATCTTCTTCACCATGGCGGCACACGACTCGAAGTCGGACACGTCTGCTTCGGCGATACGAAAGTCGTAGCCATCCGCCTTGGTCTGCACCAACCATTCTGCGGCCGGCGGAAATGCCGGCAGACAGTTCGCATAAACGATGAGTCCATCGTCAGCCAGAGACTTGCAAATCGCGGTGCCTAGTCCGCCCATACCACCTGTTACCAATGCCACTTTTGCCATCACAGCTTCCCTTGCAACGTAGAAAAAACCTTGCCCGCTCAGGGCAGGCGCGCACTGAACATTCAGCACGCACCCGGTGATTGTCAGAACATGTGCTGACCACCATTGATCGAAATATTTGCGCCGGTAACGAACGCCGCTTCCTCGGAACACAGATAGGCCACCAAACCCGCGACCTCTTCCGGCTTGCCGAGGCGGCTTTGCGGAATCTGCGGGATGATCTTGCTGTCGAGAACTTCCTGCGGAATCGCCATGACCATCTTGGTCCCGATATAGCCGGGGGAAATCGTATTCACGGTCACCCCTTTTTTCGCCACTTCCAGCGCCAGTGCCTTGCTGAAGCCGTGCATGCCGGCCTTGGCGGCGGAATAGTTGGTCTGGCCGAATGCACCCTTCTGGCCATTGACCGAGGAGATGTTGATCACCCGGCCCCAGTTGCGTCCCATCATGCCGTCCATGACCTGCTTGGTCATGTTGAAGACTGAATCGAGGTTGGTCTTGATCACAGCGTCCCAATCGGCCTTGGTCATCTTCTTGAACGTCATGTCGCGGGTGATACCGGCGTTATTGACCAGCACGTCAACCGGGCCGATATCCTTGGCTACCAGTTCGACGCAGGCCTTGCAGGAATCGAAATCGGAAACATCGCACGGATAGCCCTTGAAGCCATAACCCATGTCGTTCATCGTGCGTATCCACTCTGCCGCCTTGGTGTTGCCGGGGCTGTAGGTTGTCACGACTTTGTCGCCGAGGGCCGCCAGCTTGATGCAGATCGCTTCGCCCAACCCGCCCATGCCTCCGGTGACCAGTGCAATTCTTTGCATCGTTGTTCTCCTCATCAATTATTAGTGTGGGGCATGTGCGAGTTGACGCCGGCGCGCCCCTTTTTTGCCGGCGGCGTGTTTTCCTAGGCTTTTTCCTTTACGTAGCGCCCGGGCGCCGGCTCCATGGCTGCATGTTTCTTGTTGCCGAGGCGACCGCGAGCAGCGCGTTGCTTGCCAGCGAAAGTTCGCAACCATTCGCTCCACAGCGGCCACCAACTGCCCTTGATTTCGGTCGATCCTTCCAGCCACTCCAACGGATTGCTGGCTTTGGCGTCGTTGATCCAGTAACTGCGCTTGTTCTTTGCCGGCGGGTTAATGACGCCGGCGATGTGACCGGACGCACCCATGACAAAGGTCGTATCGCCGCCGAGCAATCCTCTTGAAAGATAGGCCGAGTGCCAGGGGACAATGTGATCTTCGCGGGAGGCAAAGACGAAGGCGGGCATGTCGAGCCGTCCCAGATCGGCCTTGGTCCCGCACATGGTTGTTTTGCCAGGTACACGCAAATTATTTTCAAGATACATGTGCCGCAGATACCAGGCCAGGAAGGGGCCAGGCAGATTGGTGGCGTCGGAATTCCAGTAAAGCAAATCGAAGGCTGGTGGCTTGGCACCCTTGAGGTAATTGCCAACCACGTATTGCCAGATCAAATCATTGGCGCGCAGGCTGGAAAAAACATTGGCCAATTCCCGGCCCATCATGAGCCCGCCTTTGCCTATCGTGGCTTCACGCGCCGCGACCAGAGTTTCGTCCACCAGACAGCCAATCTCACCGCCGTCGGAAAAATCCAGCAAAGTCGTCAACAGCGTCAATGACGCCACCGGATCTTCGCCGCGCGCCTTGGCCACGGCGAGGGCGGAAGAGAGGATCGTGCCGCCGACGCAAAAGCCCAGCGCATTGACCTGATCGACCCCACAAATCTCGTGGACCACCTGTAGCGCGGTGAGCGGACCAAGCTCAAGATAGTCATCCCAGGTCATGTGCCCTTGACCGGCTTTGACGTTGCGCCAGGACACCAGGAAAACCGTATTGCCCTGCTCGACGGCATGGCGAACGAACGAATTTTCCGGCTGCAGATCGAGGATGTAGAACTTGTTGATGCACGGCGGCACAATCAGCAGCGGCCGCTCGGCGACCTTGTCGCTCAATGGCGAATACTGGATGAGCTGGATCAGTTCATTCTCGAAAACTACTGCGCCGGGAGTGATGGCCAAATTGCGGCCAACCTCGAAAGCACTGTCGTCAGTCATCGAGATACGACCTTTTTCCAGATCGCCGAGCAGGTTCTGTATACCGATGCTGATGCTTTCGCCTTTCGTTTCGATGGCGGTCTTGATGAATTCGGGATTGGTTGCGGCAAAGTTCGATGGCGCCATCGCATCGACGTATTGGCGAATCAGGTAGCGCAAGCGGTCCTTGGCATCGCCATCTTCAACGGGAACGACCTCGGCCATCTGCTTAAGAAACCCCGAATTGATCAGGTAGGCCTGCCGCAGATAATCGTAGACGGGGCTCTCCGACCAGGCAGGCGACGCAAAACGCCGGTCGCCAGGTTCGGGGTGAATGACCGGAGACGCCGGTGCATCGGGCTTGGCCGCCAATAAGGATTGCCAAAGCTGGCTGTGTTGCTCAAGCGTTTGCCGTTGCAAATCCGCCAATGCCCCCGACTGCGGCAAAAGTGCCGGATTGAATTGCTGATTGAATGGCGACCCGGCAGCATTACTTTGCAGCGCGGCTTGCTGGCTATTGGCCCACTGCAAAAAACCTTGAGCCAGCGACTGGCCGAGCTGCAGCATAGGATTTAGGGGAGGCATCGCCTCAGCGGATGCGGCTGGGTTTTCGGGCATTTGCTGTTCCTGTCGGTGATCGCCGCCGAATTGCCGACGGGCGGAAAAACGAGCGCGATTTTGCACTGCAACATAAGGCCTGTCAAGGCTCAAAAACGAGGCTCGAAAACTGAGGCCTTCCCGTACAATCAAACGATGTACATCGTCGCCATCGCCTGGATCTATGTCACCCTGCTGATGGCAATGACCGAGACGAATATTACCGCGGCAATCCTTACGTTTTGCTTATACGGGCTGGCGCCGCTGTCACTGCTGCTGTGGATACTCGGAACACCGCACAGACGCCGGGCAGCGCGCAAAAAGCGACTTGGCTCAGACAGTGGCGCCGTGGCCCCATTGGTCGATAGCCAACTCGGCAAGCCAGATGGTAGCGACACCAAGCCCGATCAGTAAAACCTGCTGAACCGTATCCCGGATCTGCGGCCGCTTATGCAATCCAGGAATCAGGTCGGCCACTGCCACATAGATCATGCTCGCCGCAGCCAAAGCGAGAAATACCGGTACCGCACCCTGCACCGGCCCCAGCGCAAAATAGGTCAGTACCCCGCCAACCAGCGTTGCCAGGCTCGACAACAAGTTGTAAGCCAGCGCCCTGGCCCGCGA
>CAISUK010000640.1 GCA_903888645.1 uncultured Pseudomonadota bacterium
ACCGCCCAGAAACTGCCGACCAGGGTCTTGCTATAGCCGTTGGCGACGAGAAAGATCGAATAGAAAACGTAATAAGGTGCGTGCGCCATGGCCATGAAAAAACACGCGACGAGTAGTCCGCGGACTTCGCGCCGGCGGAGTGTGTCGCCGAGCGGTGCCGCCGGCTTCGGCTCGTCCGCCGACGGCGGGTCGGCGACCAGAAGAGCGACGATCGCCACGGCAATCAGCAAGCCCGCTGACACCCACAACATCACCAAGACCGGCAGTCGATCGAGCATTGCGCCCATCGCCGTAACGGCAACGATGAAGCCGATCGATCCCCATAAGCGTACACGGCCATAGTGTTCGGGCTGGCGTTGCAGATGGCCCAGGGTGATGGCTTCGATCAACGGCAGACTGGCGCTCCAGAAGAAACCGAGCAGCGCCATGACCACAAGCAACCCGACAAAATGCTCCACGGCAAAAAACAACAGGAAGACAGCAAGGCTCGCCGCCGCCGAGAGGTGCACTACCAGTGCCCGGCGGCCCAGGTGATCGGCCAGCCAGCCCCACAAATTGGGTGCGACCAGGCGCATGACCTGCATCATCGACATGAGCACGCCGATCTGCCCTGCCGACATGCCCAGGGCGAGCAGATAGAGGCCGAAATAGGTCGAAAAGCCGCCTATGAAGGCGAAGTAAAAGAAGTAATACGCCGACAGGCGCCAATGGGCCCGCATTGGTGGGGAGATGGTTCGCAATGCCTCTGTCGCGGCTCCCCGAAACTCCGCTCAGGGCACCGTCTGGCCTCGCAGGATCTGGTACAACGCGTCCTTGAGGATGAGCCGCTGTTTCTTCATGTCCTCGAACAGCACATCCGATATCGGCACATCGTGCTCTTCGATGTTGCGTAGCTCATTGGTCACTTTGTCATATTTCTCGAAGAGCGCCGCAAAATGCTCGTCGCCGGCGCGCAAGCGCAAGATCGCGGCGGCGTACTCAGGAAATTCGTGGGGCAAATCGTGGGGTTCGACGTTCATGGCTGTTCCTCCCTCCCAGGCTCTGTGAACTTAGTAAAAAATGATGCTCGGGTCCGTCAAGAAATATTCAGTTGTGCAGTTTCTCAGCCAGGCGCGCGTCCCGGTATCCGCGGACTGACGACGCCGACATCGCCACATTGAGCGCGATGGCGCAGGGCGTGGTCGATCAGGACCAGCGCCAGCATCGCCTCGGCAATCGGCGTGGCGCGGATACCGACGCAGGGATCGTGGCGACCATGGGTTTCCACCAGCGTCGGATTGCCAGCGAGATCGATCGAGCGGCGCGGCAGGCGAATGCTGGAGGTCGGCTTGACGGCAATGTGTGCAACGATGTCCTGGCCGCTGCTGATGCCGCCAAGAATGCCCCCGGCATTATTGCCGACAAAGCCCTGCGGCGTCAGTTCGTCGCCATGCTCCGAACCTTTTTGCGTGACCGACGCAAAGCCGGCGCCGATTTCGACGCCCTTGACGGCATTGATACCCATCATGGCGCAGGCGATGTCGGCATCGAGCCGACCATAGACCGGCTCGCCCCAACCGGGCGGCACGTTTTCCGCTACCACGGTGAGCCTGGCACCCACCGAATCGCCGGCCTTGCGCAAGCTGTCCATGTAGGCCTCAAGTTCGGGCACGATCTCGTCATTCGGAGCGAAAAACGGATTGTTGGGGACCGCGTCCCAGCTTTGGAAGGGAATCGCCACCGGCCCGAGCTGTGCCATGAAACCACGAATGACAATGCCGTAACGCTCAAGCAACCATTTCCGCGCGATGGCACCGGCGGCAACCCGCACCGCCGTTTCCCGCGCCGATGAGCGCCCACCGCCGCGGTGATCGCGCAGGCCATATTTCTGTCGATAGGTATAGTCGGCGTGACCGGGACGAAATGACTCGGCAATATTTCCGTAGTCCTTGCTGCGCTGGTCCTCGTTGCGGATCAGCAGTCCGATCGGGGTGCCGGTGGTCTTGCCTTTAAAAACGCCGGAGAGAATTTCCACGGTGTCCGATTCGCGGCGCTGGGTTACGTGTCGCGAGGTGCCGGGCTTGCGCCGGTCGAGCTCGACCTGGATATCGGCTGCGCAGAGACTCAATCCGGGCGGGCACCCGTCAACGACACAACCTATCGCCGGACCATGCGATTCGCCAAACGAGGTAACACAGAAAAGCGTGCCAATGGAATTGCCGGACATGCGGAGAGCCTTGCTGGAACGGGGTTGCAGACAAGTCTATCATGTCGCGGAGCGCATCCATTCATCTGCCTGCCCGCCGCTTCCGTCCACCGTGCCGCCAACTGCCGTGACCGCCAAATCGAAAACGACACACCATCCCGCACCGAGCAAAGCCCCGCTAACACCGGCCGGACCCCCTCAGACACCGCAGAGTCGCTGGGCCCGAACGCAGCGCTATGGTTGGGACAAGGGCGGCAGCCGCGGCGGTCGGCGCTGACGCGCTGCCGGGCGCGTTATTGAATCAAACTATTTCGCCGCCTCATCGCGCAACGCTCGCCGCAAAATCTTGCCGACATTGCTTTTCGGCAGTTCGCTACGGAACTCGATCTGGCGCGGCAACTTGTAGGCCGTGAGATTTTCCTTGCAGTGCGCAATCAGCTGTTCCGCCGTCAGGGCCGGGTCTTTCCTGACGACAAAGAGTTTGACAGCCTCCCCCGAGCGCTCATCCAGGATACCGACGGCCGCCACTTCCATTACGCCGGGATGCATCGCCACGACCGCCTCGACTTCATTCGGGTAGACGTTGAAACCGGACACCAGGATCATGTCCTTCTTGCGATCGACGATGCGCACGAAGCCCTTTTCATCCATGACGGCAACATCTCCGGTGCGCAGGAATCCATCCGCCATAATGACGTTGGCCGTCTCTTCCGGCCGCTGCCAGTAGCCTCTCATGACTTGCGGTCCACGCACGCACAATTCACCGGATTGCCCCAACGGTCGATCAAGCCCCTCGTCGTCGCGAATCGCCACCTCCGTCGAGGAAATCGGCAGGCCGATGGCACCGTTGTAGTCCTTGAGATCGAGCGGGTTCATGGTTGCCGCCGGCGATGTCTCGGTCAGTCCGTAGGCTTCGATCAGGGTCACGCCGGTCACCTGCTTCCACTTGTCCGCGACCGCTTTCTGCACGGCCATGCCACCACCCAGCGAAACATGCAGGGCGCTGAAATCGAGGCCGGCGAAATCCGGGTTGTTGAGCAGTGCGTTGAACAAGGTATTGACACCGGTGATGGTGCTGAAGTGGTATTTGCCCATCTCTTTGACCAGCCCGGGGATATCCCGCGGATTGGTGATCAACACGTTGGTCGCGCCGATCTTGAAGAAGGTCAGGCAATTCGCCGTCAAGGCGAAGATGTGATATAGCGGCAACGCAGTGATGATGATTTCTTCGTGATCGTGCAGAAATGGGCCGATCCAGGCATGGGCTTGCTGCAGGTTGGCGACAATATTGCCGTGAGTCAGCATCGCCCCCTTGGAAACACCGGTCGTGCCGCCGGTATATTGCAGAAAGGCAATGTCCTGATGACCGATGTCGACTGGTTTGAAAGGCGCGCTGGCGCCCCGCCGCAGCGCATCGTTAAAGCGGGTCGCCTGCGGCAGTTGCCAGCTCGGCACCATTTTCTTGACATGGCGGACGGCGAAATTGACCAGATTGCCCTTGAGGCCACCAAGCATGTCGCCCAATCCCGTCACCACGACGTGCTTGATCGGCGTTCGCTCGATCACATCCTGCAGGACATGGGCAAAGTTCTCGACGATCAGGATCGCCTCGGCGCCGGAATCCGCAAGTTGATGTTCCAGCTCGCGCGGGGTGTACAGCGGATTGCAGTTCACCACCACATAGCCGGCGCGCAGCGCCCCGTACATTGCGACCGGGTATTGCAGGAGATTCGGCATCATGATGGCGATGCGCGCGCCCCGCGGCAGAGCAAGTACCGACTGGCAGTAAGCGGCAAAATCCCGTGTCAGCCGATCCAGGTCGGCATAGCTAAGGGCCTTGCCCATATTGAAATAGGCGGTCCTTGCGGCAAAGGTTCGAACGCTGCGTTCGAACATCGCGCCGATCGATGGAAACTCTTCCAAATCGACCTCGGCAGGCACGCCGGGTGGATAGCTTTTCAGCCAGATCCTGACCATCTCCCCTCCTCGGTGAAGTCAGGCGGCATCGAATGCACTGCCAGCTTCGCCTTCTAGTTCAATCTATCTTGCAGCGATCAATCGGGAGCCAGGCGCGCAATGCGAACCGGCTACCACGCCGTATCAGCGTTCTAGCAGATTCAGTTTGTCCTTCACATTCAGCCAGGCGTCGGCATCGCCAGGAGGATCCTTGCGCTCAATGATCACCGGCCACGATTTGGCGAGTTCCGCATTGAGCGCAATGAAATGCTGCTGAGCAGCCGGCACGTCATCTTCGGCAAAGATTGCCTCGGCCGGACATTCGGCCACACAGAGCGTGCAGTCGATGCACTCATCAGGATCGATGGCCAGAAAGTTTGGTCCTTCGTGGAAACAATCGACCGGGCAAACATCCACGCAATCGGTAAATTTGCATTTGATGCAGGAATCTGTCACGACATAAGCCATCTCTCGCTACCTCTTTAGGGGCACAGTTTCAATGTTTGATGTTAGGGTTTGAAGTGAGCCTATCGACAATATTGCCCATTCGCTGCAGCAAGATGCCGGCAAACCCAGCTTGAGTATTGTAGTATCCGCCCACGACAATGGCGCCAGAAAAGTTCGGTTGAGCCATCTTGCTTCCCACGCATAAACCTTTTTGTTACGATTGACGCCACGTCTTCGGGCGTTCTGATTTTTCTGCGGCCGCCGAAAGGTGCCGTTTCCAGCCAAAGCCAAGAGGAACACATGAGCGAACATATCCATCACGTCAGCGATGCCAACTTCAAGACCGAGGTGCTCGAATCCGGCGTTCCCGTCCTGGTCGATTACTGGGCCGAATGGTGCGGTCCATGCAAGATGATTGCCCCGATCCTCGATGAGGTCGCCAAAGAATATGGTAGCAAACTCAAGGTCGCCAAGCTGAACATCGACGACAACCAGAAGACACCGGGTGAATATGGCGTGCGCGGGATTCCGACGCTGATGCTGTTCAAGGGCGGCAACGTCGAAGCCACCAAGGTCGGTGCCTTGTCAAAATCACAACTCACCGCCTTCATTGACAGCAATCTCTGATCCCGCTACATTTGTGCTTGGCGTCGCGCGTTCCCCCCAATAAAGAACTTTCAGAACGAGACTCTGCGCGACGTTTTCTGGTTCATTCCCGCTCGTTTCTTGATCGTCCACTCAGTCTCTTACCGTTCGTTCAGTCCGAACACGCGCCGCTTTCCAGCGATTGCGCGTCACCCTAGCAGGTAGTCCCTATGCATCTTTCGGAGCTAAAAGCCCACCACGTCAGCGAATTGCTGGAAATGGCGATCGCCAATGAGATCGATGGCGCCAACCGGCTACGCAAGCAGGAGTTGATCTTCGCCCTGCTGAAGA
The DNA here is from genome assembly GCA_903888645.1 of uncultured Pseudomonadota bacterium. Classification (GTDB taxonomy): domain Bacteria; phylum Pseudomonadota; class Gammaproteobacteria; order Burkholderiales; family Rhodocyclaceae; genus CAISUK01. Next base: position 5,525 of record CAISUK010000640.1, read on the forward strand.
ACCGCGCCAAGAAGGGCGAAAGCGTCTTCGGCGACGGAACGCTGGAAGTCCTGCCCGACGGCTTCGGC
>CAISUK010000641.1 GCA_903888645.1 uncultured Pseudomonadota bacterium
TGGCAGTTCTCGTTCGGCGATGAAAAGCAGCGTGGTCAGCAGTCGCAGCCAGTCGTGCATAACGGCAAGATATTTGTCACCGGTTCCTACTCCCGCGCCTTTGCGCTGGACGCCAAGACCGGCAAGAAGCTGTGGGCCTATTCGCACAAGTTGCCTGAAGGCATTCTGCCTTGCTGTGACGTGATCAACCGCGGTGGCGCGCTGTATGACAATCTGTTCATCTTCGGCACCCTGGATGGCCATCTGGTTGCGCTCAACCAGGACACCGGCAAGGTGGTATGGAATGCCAAGGTCGGCGAGTACTCGGATGGCGTTTCCATCACCAACGCCCCGGTAGTCATCCCGAATAAAGGCATCGTCATTACCGGCATGGCCGGTGGCGAGTTCGGCGTGGTCGGCAATGTATCGGCTTGGGATGTGAAGACAGGCAAGAATGTCTGGGTTCGCCCCACCGTCGAAGGCCACATGGGTACCAAGAATGGCGAGCCAAATGGCATCACCGGTACGCTGAATGCGACATGGCCAGGCGAACTGTGGAAGACTGGCAGCTCGACGCCGTGGATGGGCTGCGCCTACGACAACGAGACCAATCTGGTCTATTGCGGCACCGGCAATCCGGGACCGTGGAATTCCTATCTGCGTCCGGGCGACAACCTCTACTCCGCTTCAACCGTCGCCATCGACGTCGATACCGGCAAGTTCGTGTGGGCTTTCCAGCACACACCGAATGACGGCTGGGATTTTGACTCGATGAACACCGTCATGGCCTTCACCTCCAAGAAGGGCGAAAAGCTCATCGCCAAGGCCGACAAGAACGGCTTCTTCTACGAGTTGGACGCCAAGACCGGCAAGCTGGTGCGCGGCTTCCAGCTGTGCAAGAAGGTCACCTGGGCCAGCGGACTGGACAAGGATGGTCGTCCCAACTTCATTGCCGACAATCGCCCTGGCGACCCGGTGAAGAGTGCCGATGGCAAGAAGGGAACGTCGGTATTCACGGCGCCTTCGTTCCTCGGTTGCAACAACCAGCAGCAGTTTGCCTATAGCCCGGATACCGGCCTCTTCTACATTCCGACCACGGAATGGGGCATGGACATCTGGAACGAGCCCGTTTCCTACAAGAAGGGCGCAGCCTATCTCGGCGCTGGTTTCACCATCAAGAAGCTCGATCCGAAGGATATCGGCGGCGACTATATCGGTGCCTTCCGCGCCGTCGATCCGATCACCCCGAAGATTGTCTGGGAAATCAAGGATCCGGCTCCGTTGTGGGGTGGCGCGCTGGTGACCAAGGGCAATCTGGTCTTCTGGGGTACGCCGGAAGGCCTGCTCAAGGCCGCCGATGCCAAGACCGGCAAGGAACTGTGGTCCTACCAGACCGGCTCCGGCATCATTGCACCGCCGATCAGCTGGGAACAGGATGGCGAGCAGTTCATCGCCGTCGCCAGCGGCTGGGGTGGTGCGGTGCCGTTGTGGGGTGGTGAAGTGGCCAAGGCGACCGCCGGTATTACCCAGGGTGGTTCGTTGTTTGTCTTCAAGCTGCACAAGAGCAACTAAGCGATAACAAGCTTGTTCTCTCCGCAGCGGTCCGGTGGGCCGCTGCTGCGAAGTTGCCAAAAAGGGCCGCTGCAGCGCGAGTTGCACCGGCCTTTTTTTGGCAGTTGTTTCGGACTTAGGTAACGCCGGAGTCTGGCACGCGTGGTGCTTTGCTTTAAGACCGTCGCGCAGATGATTTCACTGTGCATTTCACGTTATTTGGATTTTGGAGGAGAACTTCGATGCACCGAGCAATTCGTTCAGCACTTCGTTCGCTGACACCAGCGATTCTGCTGATGGGGTCATTGGCATCGCCGCTCGTGCTGGCGCATGGCGACGTGCTGCCACAACCGGTCGACGTCAGTACGTTGAAGCCATTGGGAGAAACGCTGCTGGAGGACAATCCCTATCGTGGCGATGCCGAAGCCATCAAGGTTGGCACTTCCGGCTACGCACAAAACTGTGCGCGCTGCCATGGACTTCAGGGCATGAGCGGCGGCATGTCGCCGGATTTGCGCGAGATGGATAGCGACAGGGAAGCTGACAAGTACTTCCTCGGTGTTACGATGCGCGGCCGAACGCGCAACGGCAAGGTTTACATGCCGCCATTCAAAGACACGATGTCGCAGGAAGCGATCTGGGCAATTCGTGCCTATGTTGAATCGCTGCCCAAGCCATAACTGCGCTTGGAGAACGGTTGGAGTTTTGCGCGTCCCACGAAACGAAGCCATATTGGCACACATTACAAATTCAAGAGGACGTCACACCATGATTCAAAGCGCTGTTCTGGCAGTGGTATTGCAAAGATTTCAAGCTGGCGTTCGCGCTGTCGCAGCCTTGGCGGCTCTGGCGCTCGTATTTCATGCAGCACCTTCCGCAGCGGAGGAGGGCGACAGAACGGCCTTGCAGAAGATCAAGCAGGCTGGCGTGCTGAGTGTTGCGCTGTACAAGGATTACGCGCCGTTCTCCGATGATGGCAAAGGCATAGACGTCGATCTGGCCCAGGCGCTTGCTGCCAAGCTGGGCGTGAAAATGAGCCCGGTGTGGTTTACCGCCGGCGAAAAGGTCGACGACGATTTGCGCAAGATGGTCTGGAAAGGAACGCCATTGTCATCACCGGCGGACCTGCTGATGCACGTCCCGGTCGATCGCCAATACATGGCGCGGATCGAACAGGCCAAGGTGTTCGGCGCCTATCACCGCGAACGTTTTGCCCTGGGTCGCGATCTGGAAAAATTGCCGACGCTGGACAACCTCGATCCCTTTGCCACGTTGCAAATCGGCGCCGAGGCGGAGAGCATGGGCACGCTGGTCATCTTGTCTGCAGACGGCGGCCGTTACCGCGAAAACCTGAGGATATTCAAGTCCCCCGATGAAGCGATTGCCGCATTGAAATCAGGCAAGGTGGCCGCGGCGTTGGGCGAGTTGGGCCAGTTGGAATCCGGGGTTGGCGGCGATGCGCGCTTTGCCATCGATGCGCCGCCGCACCCGGTGTTGAAGATGCAGCAATGGGTGCTTGGTCTTGCCGTCAAGGCAGATAGCGAGGACCTTGCCGCAGCGCTGCAAACCGCCATGGACGAACTGATGGCGGACGGTACCGTCGCCCGCATCATGACCAGTCACGGTGTCAAGCACCGCCAGCCGTAGGCCGGCCAGGCCGAGGGGCCGTCATTTAGCCGTCGCAAAAGGGGACTTCCTTTGGTCGTCATTCCGGCGGAGGCCGGAATCCAGGTTCTGAACCGCTGTTTCTGGATTCCGGCCTGCGCCGGAATGACGCGCTAATCGCGACTACTTTTCCCCGTCGGAAAATATCCTACTGCTGCGAAAGTATCCACTGCAATAGGTTCCTGATCTGCTCCAGGTCCTTGGAGGGCTTGGTCTTGATCATCTTGTGCTCTTCTTCGTGACCGTCGGCAAACTTGACCAACGGGCCGGTGGTCAGGTGCTTGATGAGAGTTTCTTCGACATCCGGCTTGTCTTTGTATTTGGCTGCGACCTTCTTGTAGGCCGGACCGCCATCATCCTTGTCCTTGTCGACCGCATGACAGGTAAAGCATCGGTTGTTCTTGGCGAGAGTGACTGCCGCCTCTTCATCAAA
>CAISUK010000642.1 GCA_903888645.1 uncultured Pseudomonadota bacterium
ATCGTCCGGCACGCCGAGGCCCATCCGGATTCAGGGTTTCATTTTGAGAACGGCAACTTTGTGGGGGCGGGGCAATGGCGCGCGCTTGACCTTGCCAACGCGTTGCGCGGCAAGATAAATCCCGATCAAGTTGTTTCGATTGACCCAGCGCAGTGGTTTTTTGGCGGCCGTTCCAATTTTTCATACGTCAGGCCTTCATTGACCGTGCTGCCCTATGTGATTGCCAATAACCTGCCCTACTCTTTGGTGACGGGCATCGGTATTGCGGGGTCCCCAACTGACCCCATCGTGGCCCGGGACACGAGTAACTATTTCTTTACCGGCGGCAGGTTCTCCAATCAAACCGTGCTGTTGGCGTGGGAGTCCGGCCATATCAGGCCGTTCATCAATGCATTGCTCGCCAGTTATGGCGGCGCCGACCTGCCCTCGCTGCCGACCTCCGGCACACCGCAGGGCGACTGGCCGAGCGCAGACTACGACACCATGTGGAGCATCAGCCTGGATGCGCGGGGAAACCTGACGGTGGACAACGCGCTGTGCGAAGGCATCGATTCCACCAAGTTGCCAACAACGGCGCCGCAGTTCTGATGAAAGTCACCGTGAACAAACACACCTGGATGATTCCGCTCTTCTCGCTGGTTTTGGCTTGTTCTGTTTCCGCACAGACGCCTTCGCCCGACCAGCGCGCATTCGATACCGAACAGAAGATGACGGACGATGAGCGTTTCGCCATGCTCGTAAGCCTGATGGGGGTCAATGGGGTGGTTCAGGTTCGCGACCCGCGCATCCCGGCTGGCGTCCCGATGAGTGCCGGCTATGTGGCGGGCGTGCCGCGCCTGGGTGTGCCGGCACTGGTCATGAGCGACGGCAGCCTGGGCATTACCAACCCCGGCTACCGAAAGGACGACACGGCCACGGCGCTACCAGCAGGGCTGGTACTGGGGGCCAGCTTTAACCCGAAGCTCGCGCGCGAGGCTGGCGCGCTGCTGGGTCGCGAGGCGCGCAGCCGCCAGTTCAATGTGCAACTCGCCGGGGGCGTCAACCTGGCGCGCGACCCGCGCAACGGCCGCAACTTCGAGTATTTTTCTGAGGATCCGTGGCAATCCGCCGTGCTGGCGGCCGAGACGATCAATGGCATTCAATCCGAAGGCGTCATCTCCACCATCAAGCATTACTCGCTGAACGTCAACGAGACGAATCGCCACTGGCTTAATGCGGTCATCGATCCGGCAGCACATCGAGAGTCAGATCTACTCGCCTTTCAGATCGCCATTGAGCGCTCGCAGCCGGGCTCCGTCATGTGCGGCTACAACCAAGTCAACGGTGCTGCGGCCTGCGGCAGCGCGGATCTGCTCAACGATGTACTCAAGCGCCAGTGGGGCTACAAGGGATGGGTGATGTCGGACTGGGGTGCGACGCAGCACTGGGACTTCGCCTTGAAGGGCTTGGATCAGGAATCGGGAGCGCAGTTGGACAAAATGATGTGGAAAGATGAATATTTCGTCGGTCCGCTCAAACTGGCCTATGAGCAGGGCAAGCTATCCAAGGCACGGCTGTCTGACATGGTGCGCCGTATGCTTCGTTCCATCTATGCGGTGGGCGTCGACCAATGGGGTCCACCGCCCAAAATCGACATGGTCCGGCACCACCAGATCGCGCTCGATGCCGCCCGCCAGGGCATCGTCCTGCTGAAGAACGAGGGCGTGCTGCCGCTGGCCGCCGATACCAGCGCGCGCATCGCGGTGATTGGTGGCTACGCCCAGCTTGGCGTGCCGTCTGGCGCCGGTTCGAGTACCGTGCTGCCGCCCGGTGGCTATGCGTCAGTCGTCTCGGTGGGTGGCTCCGGCATCATGGCCGGTGGGCGCAACCTTTATCTGCTGGGGCCATCGCCGCTGGCGCAGCTGAAAAAGCTCCTGCCCAAGGCGCAGATCGAATTCGATCCGGGACTGAATCCGGCCGAGGCCGCTTTGCTGGCACGGCGCTCGGATGTGGTGATCGTCCTGGGCATTCACGTGGAAAGCGAGGGCTTCGACAGCCCCAGCCTGGCGCTTCCCTGGGGTCAGGATGCGGTGATCCAGGCCGTGGCATCGGTGAACCCGAACACGATCGTTTTGCTGGAAACCGGCAACCCGGTGACCATGCCGTGGAAAGACTGCGTGAAGGCGATTCTTCAAGCCTGGTACCCCGGGCAAGCGGGCGGCCAGGCGATCGCCGAGATCATCACCGGCAAGGTCAATCCGTCGGGCCATCTTCCCATCACGTTTCCAGCGGATCTGGCGCAAACTCCGCGTC
>CAISUK010000643.1 GCA_903888645.1 uncultured Pseudomonadota bacterium
AAGGTGCTGTGGCGTCACGGCTACTATTACCGAAAGGCGGATCGTGGTCGGCGTGAGGGCCCATCGCTAAACCCGGTGCCCATTTGCCGGTACTGCTGTTCAGGGTGTAAGCGTACCTGCTCACGGTTGCCGCTGTGCATCACCACCGAATACGTCGATGCCGAAGACCGCGTTCGCCTGGCTGGCGAGGGTGACGATGTCGCAACGGTGGTGATCTGGCTGACCCAGCGGCTGCTTGGCCGGCTGATCCCGGTGCTGGCGAAGAGTCTCGAACAAGACAGCATGACAACGTCGCGTGCCGACATCCTCCAAGGCTGGGCGCAGCTCGCGGCAGGGGCCGAAACGACCCCACAGCCGCCGGTGCGGGCGAGCGGCGCCAATGCCTGGCTGGCGCACGCCATCGACATTGCCAATTCACCCCAAGGCATCACGCTGACCTTTCGCGGTGTCGCCACCCAGCGCGCCTTGCTGTGCCTGCCGGCAGAGCCACTGCGGCAATGGCTGAACATACTCCATGACGCCTGCCGCAAGGCCGAGTGGCCCATGACCGCTTGGCCGGACTGGATCATCGAAGCAGCGTCGCCGGTGCAGTCGAGCGCAGTGATCTGGCATTGAGAGGATGCGGATTGGGGTGCTTGATGGCGGGAGGCCGGCCTCGACTATCGGTTGCCAGTGACGCCTTGTCTGCTCAGTAAAGCGTCGCACTTGGCGGGTTAACTCGTCCAGCAAAAACTACACGGCGAAATTGAGCTCGTGAATCTGATCTCGCGGCACGCCCGTATTCAGTCGATTCCGGATTCTCCCAGGCGGATCAGGTAACCGCCCGACTTGTCGTCGCGAGCCAGTACCAGCAGCTTTCGTTGAGCCGCGTCTTCGAGCAGTTCGTTGAACGACCGATAGCCGTAGTAGGACTCGTTGAAGCCGGGTTTGCGCCGCTTCATGGTCTGCTTGACCATCGAGCCCCAGATCTTCTCGTCTTCGCCGCGTTCGGCGAGCAACGCCTCGACCGTCTCGACGATGAAGTCGAGCAACTCCTGACGCTTGTCGTCCTCGCTGTCCGCGGCCTTGGTCTTGGCGGTAGATGGGGTCGCTTTGGCCGGTACCTTCTTGACGGCGCGCTTCTTCTTGGCTTCCTGTTCGCGTACCAGGTCGTCGTAGAAAATGAACTCGTCGCAGTTGGCGCTGAGCAGGTCGGAAGTCGAATCCTTGACGCCGATGCCGATCACCTGCTTGTTGTTCTCACGCAGTTTCGAGACCAGCGGCGAGAAGTCGGAATCGCCGCTGATAATGACAAAGGTATCGACGTGGGCCTTGGTGTAACAGAGGTCGAGCGCGTCGACGACCATGCGGATATCGGCGGAGTTCTTGCCCGATTGGCGGACGTGGGGAATCTCGATCAACTCAAATGCTGCCTCGTGCATGGTCGCCTTGAATTCCTTGTAGCGGTCCCAGTCGCAATAGGCTTTCTTGACGACGATGCTGCCTTTGAGCAGCAGCCGTTCGAGTACCTTTTTGATATCGAACTTGTCGTAATTGGCATCGCGCACGCCGAGCGCGACGTTTTCGAAATCGCAGAACAGCGCCATGTTGGTGGTATCGGATTGTCCAGCCATGCAAACCTCGTCGCAATTGAGTGATGGCGACTATACCGCACCTGCGTGGCGGCCCGTTTCACAGACCGAGGTCGGAAAGTCCCGGGTGATCGTCGGGTCGGCGGCCGAGCGGCCAGTGGTACTTGCGCTCCGCCTCCTTGATCGGTAGATCGTTGATGCTGGCGATGCGGCGCTGCATCAGGCCATTGCCGTCGAACTGCCAATTCTCGTTGCCATACGAGCGGAACCAGTTGCCGGCGTCATCGTGCCATTCGTAGGCGAAGCGCACGGCGATTCGATTGTCATGCGAGGCCCAGAGTTCCTTGATCAGGCGGTAGTCGAATTCCCTGGCCCACTTGCGCTGCAGGAAAGCGACGATCGCCTCACGCCCGGTCAGAAACTCGGCGCGATTGCGCCAGGTGCTGTCCGCCGTGTAGGCGAGCGAGACCCGCTCGGGGTCGCGCGAGTTCCAGCCATCCTCTGCCCCGCGAACTTTTTGCGCGGCGGTTTCGCGGGTGAAGGGTGGAAACGGGGGGCGGCCAGCGGTTAGATCAGACATGTCCTTGCTCCTGGTGAAAGTGGTTTGATCGCGCTGCTGCGACACAGCAACCGTTCAGTGGCAGGCGTCGTCGCCCTTGTCGAAAATGATATGCCATACGCCGGGTGATTCCTGTCGCCAGATCGAGGTAAAGATGGCGAACTTGTCGCCCTTGTTGTTGAAGACGGGGCCGGTACTGATCGCCAGCCGGCCCGAATCGAGAACCTCGATCTGCTCGGGACGCCAGGAAAATGGAGCGTCCTTGTCAGAGTAAAAGGGCTTCCATGCCGCAGCTATCTGTTGCTTTCCACGCAGCGACTTTTCGCCCGACAGAAAGACGGCCTCGTCAGAAACAAGAGACATGAAAGCATCATGGTCGCGCCGGACCATGGTCGCTGCAAAGGCCAGTTCGGTATCCCAGACTTGTTGGCGAAGTTCCATGATAGTCAATGATTGTGGAACGCTCGCGCAGCCAAATAGCGCGACTAGCCCGAATAGCGCTACCAGGACCCAGACCAATTTGCAGCGCATATGGTTGCCTCCGTCAATCATGATGTGGAACCAGTGGCGATCCATCATCTTCGCCTTCCCAGTATTCCATGGTCGAGGACTTGTCATAACCCTCGCCGGTCAGCCGCACTGAAACCCGCCCAGAGTCGGTGTAGACGATGACATCGTGCGGGTTGCGCTCACCAATAATCAAGTAACGGCAGGGTGCGCCGCTGTTGTTGATCAACGTATGGCCCGCCTTCTGGCCGGCGGGAAAACAGACGTAATTGCCGGCTGACAGTTCGAACGCCTTGTCGCCGAGTCGCAGCGTCGCCGAACCTTCCAACATCAGCAAGTGTTCTTCTTCGAGCATGTGGTAATGGGCCGGACAGGTCTGCTTGCCCGGCGCCAGTTCTTCTAGGCAGACGCCGACATGCGAACAGCCGCCAAATTCGCCGAGCTCCTTGAAGCGCATACCGAAGCGCTTGCCGTGGGCGTAATCGGTCCATGGCACGGTATCGACGGAGAACGGTTCGAAGATGCCTTCAGCATTGAGTGCCGTGGGTTTGGTGCTCACCGATTTTCCTCCGCGGAAGTCATGATCAGCCACGACAATGGCATCACTTCAGGCAGGGCTGACGCGCAGATCTTCGAGAATGGTTCCGACGCGGCTGACTTCCTCTTCGTGCGCAACATCACGCCAGGCTTCCGCCAGCGCGGCGTTGTACCAGCTTTGCATCGAAGGCAAGGCAAGCAGGCGGGCGACGTATTCCATTGACGCTGCGTCGAGGGCAAGAGCATAGGTCTGCACCCGAAAGGCGACCGGCGCGAAGAAGGCATCGGCGGCAGTGAAGACGGCACCAGCCAGAAATGGGCCGCCGAAGCGGGATAGACCATCGTTCCAGAGTTGGCTCAAGCGGTCGAGGTCCTTCTCCAGCGCAGGCGGCGTCGAATCGAGGCGGATTCGTACGCCGCAGTTCATCGAGCAGCACTGGCGCAGGGCGGCAAAGCCGGAATGCATTTCGGCGGCGGCACTGCGCGCCCAGGCGCGCGCCAGTGGATCGGCAGGCCAGACGCCGGGATATTGTTCGGCGCGAGTTTCAGCCAGATATTCCGCAATGGCGAGCGAATCCCAGACCGTGACATTGTCATTGACGAGGCAGGGAACCTTGCCTGACGGCGAGAAGGCGAGGAAAGGGTTGGGTTCTCCGCTAGCTGGAAAGGGTACCAGGTGTTCTTCAAAGGGAATCGCCAGCTCGCTGAGCAGCACCCAAGGCCGCAACGACCATGACGAGTAGTTCTTGTTCGCTATGAAGAGTTCAAGCATGGTGTTGCGCTCCTGGTGAAAGTGGCAATGACTGGCTCAGCCGGATACCTGCCGCGCCGCCTGAAACTCGCCTTTCGGCACGGCACTCAGCAGCTTCTGCGTATAAGGATGCTGCGGCCGCAGATAAATGTCATCCGAATTGGCGAATTCGACCACTTCGCCCTGATTCATGACCATCACCTGATCGGAAATGTACTTGACCACGGCGAGATCGTGCGAGATGAAAATATAGCTCAGGCCGAACTCGTCCTGCAGATCCTGCAGCAGATTGAGTACCTGCGCCTGCACCGAAACGTCGAGCGCGGAAACCGATTCGTCGCAAATCAGGATGTCCGGCTTCATGGTCAGGCAGCGGGCGATGGCGATCCGCTGGCGCTGCCCGCCGGAAAATTCGTGCGGATATTTGTGGTACGAAATGGCCGGCAGGCCGACGCGATCGAGCAACTCGTAGATCATCGCGCTGCGCTCTTTTTCGTCGCTGCCGATGTTGTGGATGCGCATCGGTTCGGTCAGTATCTGGCCGATGGTGAAGCGCGGATTCAGCGATGCGTAGGGATTCTGGAAGACGATCTGGATGCGCCGCTTGTAGGCCATGAACTCGGCCTTCGGCATGGCCAGGATGTCCTGCCCTTCGAATAGCGCCTGGCCTGCGGTGGCTTCGTGCAGGCGCATCAGCGTCAACCCGACGGTGGTCTTGCCGGAGCCGGATTCGCCGACCACACCCAAGGTCTTGCCGCGCGGCAGCTTGAACGAGACACCTTGTGCGGCCTTGAATTCGCGCTGACCGAACAGGCCTTCGCGGGAAAAGAAACTCTTGCCGAGATTGCGTACTTCCAGAATGATGGGCTCGCTGCCGTTCACGCCGCGCGAGCGTTCCTCGACTGCTGGTGGCGGCGCAGCGGCGTTCATGAAATCCTCGATCACGGCGAGGTGACGCGGTCGATTCGCCAGCGGCGGCCGGCAGCGCAGTAGCGCCCGGGTGTAGGCGTCCTGCGGATTCGAGAACACCGCATCGATCGCGCCTTGTTCGCGAATCTCGCCGTTGCGCATGACCACCACCTGATCGGCGATTTCGGCAACGACACCGAGATCGTGGGTGATGAA
>CAISUK010000644.1 GCA_903888645.1 uncultured Pseudomonadota bacterium
GTTGGGAATCAGCTCGTACCATTTAAAATTGCCTTCGTTGTAACCGGCCGAGGAAATGCGCGACAAGTTGGCCATCGAATTGGTCGCCTCGACACCCGGTAACTGTTCCAGTTGCCAACCCAGCTCGTCCACCTTGGACAGTGTTGCATAACGCGTGCACTGGTCGTCCGGTGTCTTGATCATCACCACCAGAATGTCGCTGCTGGCCGCGTAATTCTCGACCATGAAGGCATTGTCGTGGTTGTAGCGCGAATCGGCGCGCAGTTCCGGCGCGCCCGGATCGAGGTCGCCGATCTGCAGATGGCTGCTGATAGTAAAACCGACAACCGCCATCGCCACGGCCAGGACGACGGAGAACAGCGCCCAGCGCCGCTGGGTGAAAAGATCGAGGAATTCCCACAGCCAATGCTTGGCACCGTGCTCGTCCATCTGTTCAGCCTTCAGGCTGCGCTCGGCGGCTTTGGGGCTGACGCCAACGTAAGAGAGCAGGATGGGCAGCAGAATCAGGTTGGTGAAGATCAACACCGCAACACCGACGCTGGCGATCATGGCCAGATCCTTGATGACCTGAATGTCAATGATCATGAGCACGGCAAAACCGACGGCGTCGCACAACAGTGCGGTCATACCGGCAGCAAACAGGCGGCGGAAAGTATAGCGCGCCGCCACCACGCGATGGGTGCCGCGACCAACGTCCTGCATGATGCCGTTCATCTTCTGTGCGCCATGACTCATGCCGATGGCGAAGACCAGAAAGGGCACCAGAACCGAATAGGGATCAAGCGAAAAACCGAACACCCTTACCAGGCCAAACTGCCAGATCACCGCCACCAGCGAGCAGGCCACCACCAGCAGCGTCGAGCGCGCACAACGGGTGTACCAGAACAACATGACGGTAGCGATCACGATGGCTGCGGCAAAGAATTCCAGCACCTGAACCAGACCGTCAAGCAGGTCACCGATCACCTTGGCAAAACCGGTGACGTGAATACGGATTTTTCCCGTCTGGTACCTGGCGCGGATCTGTTCGATGCTGGCGTTCAGTTTGGCGTAGTCCAGCTTCTCGCCAGTCAGCAGGTTGCGGTCGATCAGTGGCACAAAGATGATGCTGGATTTGAAGTTGGCGGCCACCAGTTGACCCACCTCCCCCGAACGCTCGACGTTGGCGCGCACCTGATCAAGGCTCTGTTGCGAGCCGTCGTAGCTGTCAGGCATCACGGTGCCGCCCTCCAGTCCCTCTTCGGTTACCGCCGCCCAGCGCGTCGCGGTGGTCCACAGTGATTTCATGAACGGACGATCGACACCGGGCAACAGATAGATCTCGTCGTTCATTTTCTGCAAGGTGGCGAGATACTCTTTGTCGAAGATGGTGCCGTCGGTCGCCTCGACAGCAATGCGCAAGGAATTGCCCTGCCCCGGCAAGTCGCCCCGATTGGCCAGGAAGTTGGCGATGTAGGGATGCGAGGTCGGGATCATCTTGTCGAAGCTGGCGTTCAACTGCATCTTGGTCGCTTGCCAGCCGAGCAGCAGCGTAGCGATCAGACACAGGACGACAATAACAAGCCGATTGTTAAACAACAGCCGTTCCGCAAGGTTGCCGGAACGGGTATCGAAATCCTCCA
>CAISUK010000645.1 GCA_903888645.1 uncultured Pseudomonadota bacterium
CCTCGCAAAACAGCTTCAACGAAGAGGCAGTCGTAGGCGTTGTGGTCCAGCTTCCAGAGAGCGTCCTCGCCGTTGGATGCGGTGGTGACGGCAAAGCCCTTACCCGACAGGATTTTTGAAAGACTCGTCGTCTCGGCCGATTCATTGGCCACCAGCAGTATGTTGTGTGAATTGCTCATGGTGATTTACCTCAGTGGATGGACGGTATTGAGACCCGACCGGGAATTCGGTGCAGGGCCCATTTCTTCTGCATGGCTGCGCGTTGCACAACCCCGCGAATTTCGTCAAGCAGGATCGGCTTGACCAGGTAGTCGTAGGCTCCGAGCCGAATCGCTTCCTTGGCAGCTTCCAGCGATTCATACTCGGTGGTGACGACAATCTGTGTGTCTGGACACTGGGCCTTGATGGCTTTGATGAGTACAGCGCCATCGGCATCTGGCAAGCATGTCTCCATGAGCACCACATCGATGGCCTGTTGGTTCAATATGTCGAAAAGCTGTTTGCGCGTCCGGGTGGTCAGAACTGAAAAACCTGCGGCTGCCAACCCCCATTGGCGAGAACATAACGCGGCTTCGTCGTCATTGAAGATCAGAACATTGGTGCTGGTTTTCATGGTGGATCCGATTGACACAAGCGGCACAGTCAATGAAGGCCTAGGGAGTGTTAAAAGGGACATGACTCATGTACCTCAAGCCGAACGCAGACCTTGGCGTTCCCGCGAGACGATTGCTTTGCTCAGATGCGGCCACGACGACCCTCCAGAAGGTTGGTTGGATTCAGTCAATCTGTGAATCGCATATTCCGTGCCGATTTCAAACGTAGAATGAAAACCAAATCAAATCATGGGGTTACGAGTGTCCTTGGGACTAAGACCGGCGCCAGCGCTCTATGAAATTGTCGTCGGAGTACATTTAATTTATGCGTCCAGTTCGCATCCGGCGCAATAACCCATTAGAAATCAAAGGGTTAGCAAAATGGCGAGTGAACAATTTAATTAGTCAGCGACGGGCGTTTAAACACCCGAAACCCAGTCTCGTACGTTTTGGCCCGCGCGTGCCGAGGCGTGGCGTGGCGTGGCGTGCCGAGGCCAGGCGTAGCTGGTCAGCATGTTGTGCAGAGCTTGCACCAACGTCCCATTGCAAATTTACGCACCTCATTTTTTAGGGGACGGAACACTTTCGCGCCAGTGATGGGACGAGTTTCTTGATTTTTCGGATGCGGCGTGCCCACAGCAAGAGTGAGACCTTGCTCCACATATCACTTTGCTGGTTTAGAACCCTTTGCTTTGGGCGCGGACTTTGCTGCCGCTGGCCTGACAGCAGCCTTTGACGCGGATCGCTTGACCGGGATCGCTTTGGGTTGAACGGTGGCTTTCTTTGCGCTTGGCTTCTTCGCAGCGGGTTTCTTTGGCGGCGCTACTTTTTTGACCGGTGCTTTCTTCTGAACCGACGCAGTTGCCGATGCGGCCTCGGCTACCTTCTTCGCAGGCACTTTGACGGCGGGCGCTGGTTTGCGCCGGCTGCTGGTTTTCTCTGCCTCAACCACACCATCCATCTCGATCCCAAAAACATCCGCCAGCATGGCGTCGTCCAGCACCTTGAGTCCGGCAGCGCCCGGCTTGGACCGGGGCAAGCCTACGCCGGCCTGGGCAACCAAGTCCTTGGCATCCACCCGCCGCAGGTTAAAGAGCAACTCGGGTTTTTGATCGAGGCGGGCGCCGACGCCGTAGAGCACCGCAGCGACGTGTTTGCACATGTCGGCCCAGTCCGGACAAGTGCAGTCAACGCTGATTTCATTGGGCGATGGGAACAGTCCTGTTTTCGGCGTGCAGATCCGCTGCATCACGGCGGTGGAGAGCTTGCCTTGCAGCAGTTCGACCAGGGAATCGATGGAGCCCGCGCAGTCTTGGCCGATGGCCTGCCAATGTTTCGCCGGCACTGGCGTGATGTCGACCGTGACCTGGTACAGGCTGGAGCCCATTACTTTGGCTTGTACCTGGCCCTCGGCAATCTGCAGGTCAATCACCGAGCCGTTGCGCGCATAGGCTCGCCCGCGCGGCAGCCGGTTGGCATAGTCGCTGTAGGCCTCCAGGTTGTCACACCAGGCCTTGCCCCAAAATGTCTTGGCGATCGCGCCGCGGCTTGGTTCGACAGGCGAGAGATTGCCACCCGATTTCTTGATCTTGGCGGCAGCTTTTTCTGCCTTCTTGCGGCGCTCGGCCACTGAGACGTAGGGCTTCCAGGCGTAGTAACTCATCGGGTTCCTTC
>CAISUK010000646.1 GCA_903888645.1 uncultured Pseudomonadota bacterium
TGCGCCATAGCCTCGGCAGCTAATCGATCGCGATCAGTCTGGAGTTGACCTGATTGTGATCGGCCAACGAAGAAATACAGCGCCCCGACGACCATGACAATCAACATGATCTGCAGTGCGACGCCTTGTTGCCCGAGATATCTTTGGTGACCGTAGCGCATCTTCAGGGTCCGGCTGCGCCGCGCTTGATAACGATCGTCCCGCCACCCAGACCGTTAGTCTTTTCGCCGGTGGCGCGATTGGACGATTCGCCGACGCGCAAGGAGAGGGGAAGCTCGTCGCCGTTGGCAATGGTGGCCTTGGCGGGATCGTGGCTATCGATTTTGGCTGTGACGCCATTGTCATGGTGAGCGCGGCCGTTGACCCAGACGGTACTTCTGCCGTTGCTGCGTTTGACAATGCCGCCAAGGCTGACCGACTCGCCCTGAAGGGTTTCTGCTTCCTGCACGCTGTATTGCCGCTGGCGCTCCAGTGTGGCGCGTCGGTCCGTTGTGAAGAAAAGTCTTCCAAGTGTTCCCAGTGTTCCAAGTTTTTCTGCGCTGCCGGCGAACGAGGGCGGCAACACCGTGACGATGACGGCCAAGGCAATGACCAATAGCCCGTTTCGTTTCATGGCGCGCCGTCCTTCTTCCGCCGCAACGTGATCCAGTCGAGTACACAATCGGCACGTAGCTGCGCCATTCTCGCGTCGGCGGGAATGCGCTCGACTTTGCATTGGCGAACGCGCACGAAGGCATCGACGCCGGCGCCGAGATCGGCAAGGAAATTGAGCAAGTCTTCCTCGTGCAACAGCAGCAAATGCAATTGCATGGAACTGGACATGAATTCGATATCGCCTGCTTTGTTTGCCAATAGCGACGGATCGATCGGCTGTTGCGGTTGCAGTTCATATTGGACGTCGATCAACTTGCGCGCCAGCTTGATACTGCGGATGCGCTCAAGCCAATCCAGCCGGTGCTCGTCGCCGATCAGTCCGCGCGCTTCAAACTCGCGATAGCGCGCGATCTTGTCGCGTAATTCCTGTTCCTCGTCGCGGGTGCGGGCGAGCCTTGTCCGTGCCTCGGCCTGATCCAGCCGCGCTTTGGCGGCGTCCGTCTCAGCGCGGTCTGTCAGGTGCCGGACGACGATGACTGTGGCGATCGCGGCAACGGCGCAGAAAATGAGCAGCAGCAGGTTCGGCCACATGCGCTTCAAGTCACTGGCGCCAAGTTCCATGATCAAAGTTGTTGCAGCAAGCGCAGAGAGAATCGCGGCACCGTGGCATTGCTTGAAGGGCTGCTGTCGCTGCGGAGCGTCTTTCCGGATTCAATGTCGAAGGGCAAGCTCAGCACGCGGACTTGCCCATTGTTGCCCTTGCGCAATTGATCGGCAAAGCCGTTGACTGTGTTCAGTAGCGTCCGGTGATCGCTGAACATGGCAGCAGGCAAGCTACCGTGGATATCGGCAATAGCGAACAGCCTGCCTGATGCGATTGGCATTGCTGTGGCGGCGGTTCCGGTTGGTCGAACCTCTTCGGGAACGGTGGACACTTGCCAGTCGATTCCGTCAAGCTCAATCTTCGGCGCTTCCTGCAGGGCGTCGCTGATCTGTAAGTAGGTTGCTGCAAGAGAAGCAGAGTGCCTTTCAAGTTCGTCATAGCTCATCACCAGGGCGCGCAGATTGTCGGCACCGATCGGCACTGGCGGTAGCGTCGCCATCGCTTCATCGTAACGCTTGCGGTCGGTGGCAATTTGGCTCTGAAGTTGCGCCGCACTGGTTTCGAAACGCGAGAATTCGAACCACTGCTGGCCCGACCACAGAAGGCTGGCGAGAACAATGCAGGCCGCGCCACCATTGATGGCAAAGCGCAGTTGCGAAAGCTTGAAATGATGCCTGTCGGATTGAGTGGCCAACTGTTGCGCGGGCCGCTTCGCAGCCAGGCAATGGAGAAATAGCAGTTCGCTGCGCGAGTCCTTCAGCATGGTCGTGAGGCCTGTCTGACGAGCTTTGGCCTGCAGGTCGATCATTTCGAAGCGAAGTTCGTCAGTGTCACGGCAATAGGCGCGGATGCAAGGCAGATCGGCGGTGTGCGCGAGAACCTGAATTCGCAGCGGTGCTTCCGCAGCAATCAGACTTTGTCCGACGAGGTATTGATAGAGATTGGATGACTCGCTGGCGGCGGCAATTGCGGCCTCCTCGACCGTACCGGTTACAAGAGGCGACAGTCGCGAAAAGCGCAGGCGACCGCGCTCGAAAAAGGTCTGCCGCAGGCCGCCATGGGTCAGCGAAACCAGTACCGCGTTGGGCGGCGCGGTTTCTGTGGCATCGAGCAAGGATCCGGCAATCAGTGGAATGGAGTAACAACCGATCAACTGGCTTTCGCTTTGGCGGAGCGCGGCCAGCCAGGGCTCGAATTGCTGCGGCCTTGTCAGGGCGACGAAAAGCAGCTTCTCGTCGCGCCGCCCGGTCTTTTCCCTTCCCTGGGAAATGGCCGCCGACAACGGGGTCCCATGGAATAGTTGGCCGAGCTTGCGCTTGATCATGGCGGCTCGATCGCCGCCCCTGACGTAGGGCACGATTTCGCTCTGAAAACCTTCGTCTGGAACATCGGCGAGCAGTGAAAACCGGCTGGAGCGATGCTGCGCGAGATAGCCTGAGAAAGCCTCGATTCCGCCAGCATCGGCGGAGAACTTTCCTTCGCTGGTCAGCTCGCCGGATCGCCAGAGATAGGCGGACAGGTTCTCGGTATCGACGAAGAGCAGGCGCAGTTGAGCCATTGCTCGCTAGAACTTCAGCTTGGTGATGACATCGTATATCGGTCCGAGAACAGACAGCATTACCCAGCCGAGTACCAGACCGACCATCAGTGTCATGGCCGGTTCGATCAGCGCCTGGGCCCGTTCGATCGACTCACGCACGTCGCGGTTGTAGAAATAGCTGACATTGTTCAGCGCAGTATCGAGGGCGCCGGTAGTTTCTCCGACACGCAGCATGCGAATGACCAGCGGCGGGAATAGCCCGGCATGTTGGAAGGCGACGGTGATGTTCTGGCCCTCGCCGATCATCAAACCGATACGCTGCAATGCTTCGCGAATGACGCTGTTCCCGACGACATCTTCGGTGGTGCGAATCGAGTCCAGAACGGAAATGCCCGAACCATAAAGCATCGCAAAGACGCTGGCGAACCGGGACAACACGATCTTGCGCAGAATTTCGCCGACGATGGGCAGGCGGAGCTTGAGTCCGTCAAGCGCGCGCCGCGCCTTGAGGCTGGTTCTGACCATCGCAAACAATGTGGCGCCGGCCACAATCGGCGCCAGCAGGAGCAGGAACCAGTAATTCACGAAGACGTCTGACGTGGCCATCAGCAGGCGCGTTTGCCAAGGTAACTCCTGCCCCATGTTCTTGATGAAACCGGCCATCTTCGGGACGAGGTAAATCATCATGAAGAACGTCACGGCCACTACGACAGCGCCCAGAAATGTCGGATAGGTAATCAGTTTTTTGGTGTGCGCCGCCAGTTCATCCTGCCACTTCAAAGTGTCCACGAGATTGCGCAAGACATCGGGTAAATTGCCTGACTCTTCGCCGGCTCGGACCAGGCTGGCGAAAACCTTATCGAACACCCTGGGATGTTCTTCCATTGCCTGCGACAGCATCCTGCCGCCCTCGATGCTTTCGATCAGGCTGGCCACGACTCCGCGGAAACGCGGATTGACGAGGCTGTCGCGCAGGTCGGTCAGACCATCGAGAATTGACACACCGGAGCGGGTCAGTTGCTCGAGATGAAAGCAGAAATTGATTAGTTCGCGGCGGTCGATGCGAACCCGGCCGCGCCAGCCGCGCTGCTCCATTGGATTGCCGATTACGAAGTCGAGCTCGATGCGCTTCAGGCGCATTTCGAGGTCGACCAGGTTGATTGCGTCCATCCGCCCCAAGACAATTCGACCGAGCGGAGTCATAGCCTTGTATGAATACGTTGGCATCACATCCGCTCCGTCAGGTCAGTGACACGGGCCACTTCCTCGAGCGACGTCGAACCGTCGATGACGCGCCGCAAGCCATCCTCGGCGAGCGTGCGAAAGCCTTTTTCCAGGGCGGCGGTGCGCAGTTCCCGAACCGTCGCGCGACGCGCCAGCAGTTCGTCGATTTCGCCATCCACACGCAATAACTCCATGATCGCCATGCGCCCCTTGTAACCTTGATAGGCGCACTGCTCGCAGCCGGCGGCGCGATAAATGATCGCTGCCGGACGTTGCGGTTCAATGCCGAGGAGACGCCGTTCATCCGCGTCGACCCGGTAGGGTTTGCGACAGAGCGGACAAAGTTTGCGCAGCAGGCGTTGGCCGATGACACCGATGATGTTGCCGGCCATGATGTCTGGCAGGATGCCGATATCGAGCAGGCGCGGCACCACGCCAATGGCCGAATTGGTGTGCAGCGTCGTGTACACCTGATGCCCGGTCATGGCGGCACGAAAGGCCATCTCGGCTGTTTCGGCGTCGCGGATTTCGCCGACCAGAATCACATCTGGATCCTGGCGCATCATCGAGCGTATGCCGTTCGCGAAATCGAGCTTGGCGGCTTCCGCCACCGAGGTCTGGCGGATCATCGCCATGGGATATTCGACCGGATCCTCGAGGGTCATCACGTTGATGCCTTCGTCATTGATATGATTGAGGATCGAATAGAGCGTTGTCGTCTTGCCGCTGCCGGTGGGCCCCGTCACCAGGATGATCCCCTCGGGACGAGCGATCATCAGCTTGAGCAGATCGAGCTTGGCGTCGTCGAGCCCAAGTTCGTCAAGCGGTACGATGCCTTTCTGCCGGTCGAGGATGCGCAGCACGATGTTCTCGCCGTGAATGGTCGGCTGGATGGCAACGCGAAAGTCCACTGGCCGCCCGCTGACATTGAGGGATATGCGGCCGTCCTGTGGCGCCCGAGTCTCGGCAATGTTCATACCGGAAATTACCTTGATACGCACTGCCATGGCCGCCCAGTACGACTTGTGCAGTGAGCGTATCTGGCGGAGCAGGCCGTCGATGCGATAGCGAATGCGCAGGAAATTCGCTTCCGGTTCAAAGTGAATATCCGAGGCGTCGTGCTTCACCGCGTCGGTGAGCAGGGCGTCAATCAGTCGAACCACCGGCTGGCTATACTCATCGAACGAGACCGAGCGGCTGCGAAAGTCGATTTCGCCCGTCTCGATTTCGAGCAGGATGCCGTCGATCGTGAGCTCATGTCCGTAATACTGGTCGATGGCGCGGGCGATTTCCGATTCACCGCCCAGCAGCGTTTCAATGACCAGGTCGTGCGCTACCAAGGCGCGCAACCGGTCCAGTGCGACGATGTCATTGGGGTCGGCGATGGCAATGGTCAGCCGCTGCGCCACGACGTCGTAGTCGAGCGGCAGCAGGTGGTGACGCTTGGCCAGTTCCTGCGGAATCAACCGCAGTGCCGCGGGGTCTATTATCGCGTGGGAGATGTCGACCGACTTCTTCCCCATGGATTCGCCGAGCGCATCGCGCAACGTTGCCTCGGAGACGAAGCCGAGCCCGATCAGGAGCTTGCCCACCGGCTGGCTCGACTTTATCTGTTCCAATAGCGCAATGCGCAACTGGTCCTCGCTGATGATGCCCTCGGCGATCAGAACCTGGCCGATGGGACGCCGATGCGGATTCGGCGAATTCATCAGTTCGGCACCAGCGACAGGTCGCGCAGACGGGCATTGACTTGGGCGGGGTCGAAGCCGGCTGACCTGTTTGCGGAAGCAGCCAGTGCCTGACTGTAATACTGTGCAGCCAGCACCGGTTGATGCAACCGATCAAGACTCACAGCCAGGTTGAAAATGACATCAGGATCTTCTCTGTCGGCACTATGGGCCATGAAATATTCCTGCTGGGCCTCATTCCAGCGGCCTTGCCGGGCGTAAAGATTGCCCAGCACGAGATGCAGGAAGGGCAGCGCCGGCTGCGCTGCCATGAGGCTTTTCAAGCGGCTTTCAGATTCCAGCAGATCCGCTTGACCGCGCAGGGCGATCAGTCCGGACTGCGCCAAGGCATCCTTGGGGTCGGCCTCGATCGCACGCAAATAGTATTGCTCGGCCTGGTCGTGCTGACCGAGCCGCAGGCTGATCGCGGCCAGTGCCAACAGTGCCTCGCCATTCCTGGGCTCGGTGTTCAGAAGCAGTGCGTATTCGCTCCGGGCCGCTTCCAGGTTGCCTGTTGAAAATGCCTCATAGCCGCGCAGCAACAATGGGTTGATATGGAGCTTGGTTGTCGTGATGTGGACAGGCAGGTCGACTGGGCTAACTTGATTGCTGACGGGGTTGCCAGATGGGTTGTCATGAACTGGCCGGGCGGCGCCGGGTGACGACTCCTTGCTTGCGCCTGTATCCTGCGACAAGCTGCGGGGCTTGCTGGCAGGGGCAAGGTTGCCGGTCGGCGCTGCTGCCGGCACTGGCGTCGCGGACTGCGAAAGTGGCGGCGAGCCAGCCGCCGAAAACAAAAGCTTGTCGTCGTCGGTGCGCAGTCGCACCCAGAAATAAAGTCCGATGACCGCAACGGCAATCAGCGAAAACGCGCTAACAGCAACCGGAAAGAGCTTGTTCGAAGCGCTCGATTGGGTCACCTGAAAAACGTTCTGGGCGGCTTCTCGTTCGCTGGCCATTGACTGCGCTGGCGGCACATTTGTTTGTGGCTTCAAGCGGCGCTGGGCGAGGTTGCTCTGCGCGACATTCGGCGGCAGTTCGACGGCATTGGATGGTTCCTGAGCAGCAGGCGCGAGCAATGCGCTCGGCACATTGAATTCATCATCGAGTATTGCCAGATCCGCGGGCAAACCGGGAAGCGATGCCGGTGATGGTGCTGCGGCCGGATCGAGCAAACTGCCGAGTGGCTCAAGTTCAAGATTCAGCGGTAGCGGTGTCGGCACTTCGCCGACACTGTCCGGGTAGCTGGGATGCTTGGCCTGCCCGGTCTTTTTCAGTGCATCCATCAGCAGGCTCACGGAGTCTTGCTCCCATCATCGGTCAGCCGGGAAGAGCCGCTGCCACGACTGAAGAATTCTCGATCAGGAAGGCTGTCCCGATAACTCCGGTAGTCGCCATCGATATCTGCGTCACGGATGACAATCGGGCGCAGGAATACGACGAGCTCGGTTTTCGTTCTGCTGTCGTTGCGATTCTTGAACAGGACGCCGATTCCAGGCAGCTTCGACAAGCCAGGGACCGTATCGTCGGTATTGCTCTGGGTGTCCTCCATCAGGCCGCCCATGACGGCAATATTGCCGTTGTCGATGCGTATCAGCGATTCCATTTCGCGAGTTCTTATGACAGGAATCTGGCTGACAATGTCATTGGTAAAGCCGTTCGTAGCGTTGGCTTTCAACGCCGGATTCGGATCGGCGACGTAGCCGATGATGCGCGAAATACTCGGCCGGATATTCAGCAATACGGATTGGCTGTCGCTGATCTGCGGCGTGACGTTCATGACAAAACCCACCGGCACCGAGTGCAAGTCAGTCGTGAATGTCGTCGTCGTCGTTGTTTGATTTGCAGTCGTGTCGGCCTTGATGGTGAAGTAGACCTGATTGTCTACGACCTTGAGTACGGCAGTCTGATTGTTGAGTACCGACATCTTCGGGCTGGACAAGACCTTGACGTTGCCGAATGTTTCGAGCAGCCGGACCAGGCTGGTAATGTTGCCGAGGCGCGAAGCCGTATTGTTGTAGCCCATCTGGATAAGACTCTGTGGCGGCGCCGCGAGCGTGCCGCCAGCGCTCTGCTTGATGGTGAATCCGGCCCGCCCGAGCGGCGACGCACTCCAGTCGATGCCTTGCTGATAGGTGTCCGACAATTGCACTTCGGCAATGGTTGCTTCGATCAGAACTTGTCGCTTGACGCTGACCATGACCTGATCGATAAACTCCTGCACCTTCTCGTGCTGACGGGCCGTGGCGCGGATGGCGACAACCCCGGATTCGGCATTGACAATGACCGCGGCGGCTTCGCGAAACGTAGTGCGGCGAACGACTGTGGTGCCGGCCTGCTGCAGGGTCGCCGGGTTGGGGCTGGTGGCGATGCTGGATTGGCTGGACGTGCTGGAACGGCTGCTGTTTTGTGGCGGCGCCCCGGTGCCGGTGGTCGATTGCTGGTCGAGTCGCTCGACCACGGTTTCGCTGGAACCTTCCGGCAAGATCTTATCCGTTTCGCGCAGGATGTCCTTGAGGTTTTTCTCCAGCGTTTCCCAAAAGTGATTCCTGGCAGTGTTGTCGATCTTGGTCAATGAATTGTTGCTGCCACCCGGGGCGGCGCCAGTACTTGCACCGGCAGCGGTCCCGGTCGAGGCGATCTGCGTGGTGACGGTGACCGTACCAGCCGTATCCCGCGACATATTCAGGTAATCGACCCTGTAACTGCGCAGGAATGGCGAGTCAGGCATGACAACCAGGTTGGGCCCGTCCAGCTCCCAGCGCATGTCGATCTGCCTGGCGATGCGGTTGAGCAGTTGCTGCAGCGTCTGATCGATGGCGTTGAGCGTGACCGATCCGCTGATGCCGGGATGAACGTCGACATTGAGTTTGGCATCCCGCGCCAGCGCAAACAGCAGCTCCTGGGCGCGAACGCTACTGACCACGACACTATACGTTTCGACTCTGGCGGCCGGTCGCGGGCGGGGCACGACTGCAACGATCTGGACTGTTTCCGGTATCTGTACAGTTGTTGCCGGCGGCATATTTTCTATGCCGATGTGCTTGTTCGAAGGCACCTGCACAGGCACGGCGCTGCATGCCACCTGAAGCAGCACGGCAGACATCACGAGAAAATAACCTAATGCCATTTAAACTGCCTTGAAAAAGGCCTGGAACCGGTCTCCCCTTTTGTGCCTTGATGGTTCAGTATTCGGCTAAGCCAGCATAGCTCAAAGTTTGACGGGGTCATACGCGCCGTTTGGCGGGTGTCGACCAAATGCCAGTTTCGAATAGACGGTGTTTTGGTCTTCTGCTGCAGGGCAATCGGGGCGGATCTGATAGAATCGCCGGCCGTTTATAAACAGTGCGATACAAGTGTCCAGCACCCCTCTGGTCAAGCTCAGCAACGTCAACTTCACCTACGGTAGCCGACCAATACTCACCGGAATCAACCTGGAAATTCCGCGGGGCAAGGTGGTGGCCATCATGGGTAGCAGCGGTTGCGGCAAGACGACCACTCTGCGTCTGATCGGCGGGCAACTCAAGCCGTCTTCAGGCGAGGTGCGTGTCGCTGACCAGGTGGTACATGATCTTGACGCAGACGGGCTCTATCGACTGCGCCGGCGGATGGGCATGCTTTTCCAATTTGGTGCGCTGTTTACCGACATGTCGGTATATGACAATGTTGCCTTCCAGATGCGCGAACATACCGATCTGCCCGAAACCCTGATCCACGATCTGGTGCTCATGAAACTGAATGCCGTTGGCCTGCGCGGTGCCCATGCCTTGATGCCATCCGAACTATCGGGCGGCATGGCCCGCCGTGTCGCCCTGGCACGAGCCGTTGCCCTCGATCCCATGTTGATGATGTATGACGAGCCGTTTGCCGGGCTCGATCCGATCTCGCTGTCAGTCATTGGCGAATTGATCCGCAAGCTTAATGACGCGCTCGGGGCGAGTTCCATCGTCGTCACTCATGACGTTCAGGAATCGTTGAAGATCGTCGATTACGTCTATTTCGTTTCAGAAGGCAAGATCGTTGCCGAAGGTACCGCCGAAGAGATCAAGAAATCCAGGACACCCTACGTGCATCAGTTTGTCTGGGGCGAGGCGGACGGGCCGGTGCCATTCCACTATCCGGCCAAGACTTATCGTGAGCAGATCGTCGACAGGGCCGTGCGTCGTGGCTAATCGATTTGCGCAGGCACTAACCAGTCTCGGTGAAAAAGTCACGAGCCGCATTTGGCGACTCGGTTTTGCCGCCCGCTTCCTGTTCATGACGCTCGTCTATTCCGGGACGGCACTGAGGCGTTTTCAGCTGACCATTCGCGAAATCTATTTCAGCGGCGTTCAATCGCTGATCATCATCATGGTCTCCGGCCTGTTCGTCGGCATGGTGCTTGGACTGCAGGGTTATGACACGCTGCAGCGGTACGGCTCGAGCGAAGCACTGGGCATCCTGGTGGCGCTGTCTTTGGTGCGAGAACTCGGCCCGGTCGTGGCGGCACTGCTCTTTGCCAGTCGCGCCGGGTCGGCGATTACCGCCGAAATTGGCTTGATGAAGGCCACCGAGCAGCTGTCGGCGATGGAAATGATGGCGGTCAATCCCATCGCCCGCGTTGTCGCACCACGTTTCTGGGCCGGCGTGATTTCCATGCCGATGCTGGCAGCGTTGTTTTCGGCGATGGGCATTTTCGGCGGCTATCTGGTCGGCGTCCAGTTGATCGGCGTGGACGAAGGCTCGTTCTGGTCGCAAATGCAGGCGACCGTCGATTTTCGCGAAGACATCATCAATGGTGTCATCAAGAGTTTTGTGTTCGGCATCATCATCAGTTGGATCGCCGTGTTCGAGGGATATGATTCCGAACCTACCGCAGAGGGCGTTTCAGGCGCAACGACACGCACCGTGGTGACTTCGTCGCTGGCGATTCTTGCCGCCGACTTTATACTTACCGCATTGATGTTCCGGGGGTTCTAGATGAATCGTGCCACGCTTGATCTCTGGGTCGGGTTATTTGTCGCCATCGGCCTGGCTGCATTACTCTTTCTGGCGCTCAAGGTCGGCAATCTGGCAACGTCGAGCAGCGGCGAAACCTACCGGCTGCAGGCCAGATTTGATAACATTGGCGGTTTGAAGGTCCGCGCGGCAGTGAAAAGTGCCGGAGTGGTCGTCGGGCGCGTCACCGAGATCAAGTTCGATTCCAAGGACTATGTCGCTGTTGTCGGGATGCAACTGGATCAACGCTATCAGTTTCCCCGCGATACTTTCGCCACCATCAATACCTCGGGGTTGCTCGGTGAGCAGTACATCGGAATGGAAGTTGGCGGTGATCCGGAAGTGTTCAAGGATGGCGATACGGTGAAGAAGACGCAGTCGGCGGTCGTGCTGGAAAAGCTGATCAGTCAGTTCATGTTCAGTAAAGCATCAGAAGAAACAGGCAAGAAGTGAGCGGCTCAGCCGCGATAATTTGGCATCAAGTAGGGAAGGGGCACATTGTGAGTAAGCACTTGACGGCACGTGTGGCGACTCTGACGATGTTCATCGCCGCCACCGCCATGCTCGGCGGATGCGCCACTTCGGGAGGGAGTCCGAGAGACCCGATCGAAGGCTTCAACCGGGCCATGTTTACTTTCAATGAAGGCGTGGACAAGGCCTTGATCAAGCCGGTGGCGCAGGGTTACGAAGCCGCGGTACCGATGCCGTTGCGTATTGGTGCATCAAACTTCTTTGCCAACATCGCGGATGTGTTCATTTCCGTCAATAACCTGCTGCAGGGCAAGCCGCGCGAAGCGGCCAGCGACCTCGGCCGGGTGGTGGTCAATAGCACGATCGGCATCCTTGGACTTTTCGACATCGCCAGCGACCTGGGGATGGAAAAGCACGACGAAGATTTCGGCCAGACTTTTGGTCGCTGGGGAGTCGGTGACGGCCCCTATGTCGTGGTGCCGTTGCTGGGGCCACACACGTCGCGCGATGTGGTCGGCGAATTTCTCGATTTGAAAGCGGATCCGGTAGTCAAGGTCGATGACATCCCGACACGCAATGTGGCGTTGGTGACGCGTCTCGTCAGTATCAGGGCGGCCCAACTGCCTGCAGACAAACTGATCGAGGAAGCCGCGCTCGATAAATATTCTTATATTCGCGATGCGTATTTGCAGCGTCGTCGGTTCAAGATCTATGACGGCAATCCGCCGCGTCAGGACGACTCCTTCCTCGAGGTCGAAAGCAAGACGGCTTCTCTTGAGCAGTCGGAGTCTGCACCTGTAGCCGCCAGGCAAGAGATCGACGGAGCAGGTACCGGGGCTGTCACCGCGGTCTCCGTCGAGATTGCCCCTGTCGTTGCCGGGCCCGGCGAACTGACGCTGGTGCACGTTCCGTCTGTTCGGTGAAGCTGGCTTAATTTGTCAAAGGAATCTTCATGAAGTGGTTGTTTGCCGCATTGGTGTTTGTATTTGTTTCGTCAGTTCAGGCTGAGGAATCGCTCGCACCGGATGTCTTGATCAAGAACGTGACGAACGAAGTCATTGAAATCGTTCGCAAGGACAAGGATATTCAGGCTGGTAATTACAAGAAGGCGATCGAACTGGTTGAAGCCAGGGTTCTTCCGAACTTCAACTTCACGCGCATGACGGCATTGGCGACGGCCCGGGATTGGCGCACTGCGACGCCGGCACAGCAAAAGACGCTGACCGACGAATTCCACACGCTTCTTGTCAGGACTTATTCGAAGGCGCTCGGCGAGTACAAGAACCAGACCATCGATTTCCGCCCCTTCAAGATGAATGCTGCCGATACTGACGTGAAGGTGCGCACCCAGATCAATCAGGGTGGCGGCGCCAAGCCCATAAGCCTCGATTACTACCTTGAAAAGAATTCTGCCGGCTGGAAGGTCTATGACATCGAAGTCGGTGGCATCAGCCTGGTGACCAATTACCGCGAGTTCTTCGCCACCGAAGTGCGCAATGGCGGCATCGACGGATTGATCAAGACACTGCAAGCGAAGAATCGCGCTGGTACGGAATCCGGCGCCGCTGCGGCAGCCAAATGATGGAGCGTTCGGGCGATCGACTCACGGTTACCGGGGCCATGACCTTGTCGGTTGCCCCGGCATTGTTGGCTGAGGGAACCGCTGCTCTGACGGGTAGCGAAACCGTGTTCGATCTGGCCCAGGTGGCCGAAGTCGACTCCTCGGGGCTGGCCGTCCTGTTCGGCTGGCTGCGCGCGGCGAAGGCGCAAGGCAAGACAATCCGCGTCGCCAATCCGCCGAAGAATCTGTTGAGCCTGGCCGAAGTCTACGGCTTGGCTGATCTGCTCCCGACTGCCTGAAGCGCCGCTGCGGCGTCCTCCGTTTCTTCATGCCTCCGGCGATACGCGTTCACCAGGTCGCCAAGCGATATGGCGACGTCGAAGCGCTCGCTGGTGTCGATCTGGAGATCGCCGACGGTGAGTTTTTCGGCCTGCTCGGTCCCAACGGTGCCGGCAAGACGACGCTGATTTCGGCCTTGGCAGGGCTGGTGCGTCCCGATAGCGGTACGCTGGAAGTGATGGGTCATGATGTGCAGAGCGACTATCGCAATGCCCGGCGCATGCTCGGTGTGGTCCCGCAGGAACTGGTGTTCGATCCCTTTTTCAGCGTCCGCGAGACCCTGCAGATTCAAGCTGGCTATTTTGGTATCGCCAAGTCGCCGGCGCGGGAAAACTGGATCGACGAAATCCTTGAAAATCTCGATCTGACCAGCAAGGCCGGCGCCAACATGCGCACGCTGTCTGGCGGGATGAAGCGGCGGGTGCTGGTTGCCCAGGCATTGGTGCACCGGCCGCCGGTCATCGTCCTCGACGAACCGACCGCCGGCGTCGATGTCGAACTGCGCCAGACGCTATGGCAGTTCATCCGCCGGCTCAACCGCGAAGGCAATACCATCGTCCTGACCACGCACTATCTGGAAGAGGCGGAAAGCCTGTGTGGCCGTATCGCCATGCTCAAGGCCGGCCGCGTGGTTGCGCTTGACAGCACCGCCAACCTGCTGCGCCGCTGCGCTGGGCATAGCTTGCGTTTACGCCTGGCCGGCGGGCAGCCGCCGCCAGTGCTGCGCGAGCGTGGCGAAGAAAAGGATGGACTTTGGTCTATCGTCTTCGACCGTTATGAAGAAATCGAGACACTGCTGGCACAGCTGCGCAATGCCGGGTGTACGATCGATGAGTTGGAAATCGGCAAGCCCGACCTTGAAGATGTCTTTGTCAGCGTCATGCAAGGCCGTCTCGGAGCAGCACGGCCATGAGCGGCTTCACCACACTGCTTTACAAGGAGGTGCTGCGCTTCTGGAAGGTCGGCTTTCAGACGGTGGCGGCGCCGGTATTGACGGCCATGCTGTACCTGCTGATTTTTTCGCATGTACTCGAATCGCGGGTTCGCGTTTATGACACAGTGTCCTACACGGCATTCCTGGTGCCCGGTCTGGTGATGATGTCGCTGCTGCAAAACGCTTTCGCCAACAGTTCATCGTCACTGATCCAGTCGAAGGTGACCGGCAACATCGTCTTCGTGCTGCTGCCGCCAATCTCGTATCGCGAGTTCTACGGTGCCTACGTGCTGGCGGCCATTGTGCGCGGCCTGGTGGTCGGGGCCGGCGTACTCATCGCGACTGCGTGGTTTGCGCCGCTGAATTTTGAACAGCCGCTGTGGGTGGTTGTATTTGCGATCATCGGTGGCGCGGTCCTCGGCAGCCTCGGTGTCATCGCCGGCATATGGGCCGACAAGTTCGACCAGCTCGCCGCCTTCCAGAATTTCCTGATCATGCCCCTGACATTTCTCTCCGGGGTCTTCTATTCGATTCACTCCCTGCCGCCTTTCTGGCAGCAGGTCTCGCACTTCAATCCGGTTTTCTACATGATCGATGGCTTTCGCTATGGCTTCTTCGGTCGCTCCGATGTGTCGCCCTGGCAAAGCCTGGCCGTGGTAGCTTGCTGTCTTGGCCTGTTGGCAGCGCTGACACTGACCATGCTCAAGAGCGGCTACAAACTAAGGAACTGAACATGCTCGATCCGCAACAAATCCATCAATGGATTACCGCCGGTTTGCCCTGCACCCATCTCATCGTCAACGGCGACGGTCAGCACTTCGAGGCGCTGATCGTCAGCGGCGAATTTGCCGGTCTGAGCCGCGTCAAGCGCCAGCAACGCATCTACGCCATTCTGCGGGCGCGCCTCGACAGCGGCGAACTGCATGCGCTGTCGATGCAGACGCTGACTCCCGACGAATGGGAAGGTCAGGGTCGTGGATAAGCTGCTGATCGAGGGCGGCAATCCGCTGCACGGCGAAGTCGCCATCTCCGGCGCCAAGAACGCCGCATTGCCGTTGCTCTGCGCCGCCCTGCTGACGGCCGAGCCGCTCACGTTGACCAATGTGCCCGACCTCAATGACATCGGCACCATGCTCAAACTGCTCGCGCAGATGGGCGTCAAGGTGCACCGCAATAGCGATAGCGACAGCGTCACACTCGATGCCGCCACGCTCGACAATCCGGTGGCGCCCTACGAACTGGTCAAGACCATGCGTGCCGCCATCCTGGTGCTTGGCCCGCTCGTTGCGCGTTGCGGCGAGGCTCGTGTCAGTCTGCCCGGCGGCTGCGCCATCGGTGCCCGGCCGGTGGATCAGCACATCAAGGGCTTGCAGGCGATGGGCGCCGAGGTCACCGTCGAGCATGGTTACGTGCACGCCAAGGCTGCCCGCCTGCAGGGTGCGCGCCTGTTCACCGATCTGGTAACGGTCACCGGCACCGAAAATCTGATGATGGCTGCATGCCTGGGCGACGGCGAGACGGTCATCGAGAACGCTGCCCGAGAGCCGGAAGTCGTCGACCTGGCCAATTGCCTCAATGCCATGGGGGCGCGCATTGCCGGTGCCGGCAGCGATGTCATCCGCATTCAGGGGGTGGCGCAACTGCATGGTGCGCAATATCGCATCATGCCCGACCGCATCGAGACCGGCACCTATCTCTGTGCCGCCGCCGCCGCCGGCGGCAAGATTCGCCTGACCGGCACGTCCGCCGGCTATCTCGATGTCGTGATCGACAAACTGGTCGACGCCGGTTGCGTGGTCGAGGCCACCCGCGATGCCATCAGCTTGTCGGCGCCGCAACGCCTCAATTCCATGAGCATTCGCACGGCGCCGTATCCGGCTTTCCCGACCGACATGCAGGCCCAGTTCATGGCCATCAACGCCGTCGCTTCGGGCACGGCGGTGATCCGCGAGACCATTTTCGAAAATCGTTTCATGCATGCAGTTGAGTTGATCCGCCTTGGTGCCGACATCAAGATCGACGGCAACACCGCCTTCGTCACCGGCGTAGACAAGCTGGAAGGTGCCACCGTCATGGCGACCGACTTGCGTGCGTCGGCCAGCCTGGTCGTCGCCGGTCTGGTGGCCGAAGGCGAGACGCTGATCGAGCGCATCTATCATCTCGACCGTGGCTACGAGCGGCTCGATCAAAAGCTCACGGCTCTGGGCGCGCGGGTGCGGCGGGTCAAATAAAGTTCTTTCACCGCAGAGGACGCGGAGAGCGCAGAGAAGAAACATTCCTGCCTTTACCCCTCTGCGTCCTTTGCGTCCTCTGCGGTAAAATTTGCTTTTAATCAGCGCCCCCAACCAGTGAACGGAATTACCATCGCCCTGTCGAAGGGCCGCATCTTCGAGGAAACGCTGCCGCTCCTGGCCGCCGCGGGCATCGTGCCGACCGAGAATCCGGAGCAGTCGCGCAAGCTGATCATCGGCACCAATCGGCCCGATGTGCGCGTCGTCATTGTGCGGGCTTCCGATACGCCGACCTATGTTCAATACGGCGCTGCCGATCTCGGTATCGCCGGCAAGGATGTGCTTATCGAACATGGCGGCGCCGGACTCTACCAACCGCTCGACCTCAAGATCGCCAAGTGCCGGATGAGCGTGGCGGTGCCGGTCGGCTTCGACTACGCGGCGGCGGTGCGCAGCGGTGCCCGCCTGCGTGTCGCCACTAAATACATCAACACGGCGCGCGAGCACTTCGCCGCCAAGGGTGTGCACGTCGATCTGATCAAGCTCTATGGTTCGATGGAGTTGGCGCCGTTGGTCGGACTCGCCGATGCCATCGTCGACCTTGTCTCCAGCGGCAACACCCTCAAAGCCAACAATCTTGTCGCGGTTGAAGACATCATGCCAATTTCATCGCGCCTGATCGTCAACCAGGCGGCATTGAAGATGAAGCGCGAGTTGCTGCAACCGGTCATCGACGCAATCGCCGGAGCGGTCAAATGAGCGCAATTCGCCGCCTCAATTCGCGCCAGCCGGATTTCCTCAGCACGCTGGATGCTTTGCTCGCCTTTGACAACAGCACCGACGAAGGCATCGAGCGTACCGTTGCCGGGATTCTTGCCAATGTCCGCAAACTTGGCGACGCCGCCGTGCTCGACTACACGCGGCAATTCGATCATCTTGATGCCAAAGCCATGAGCGAGCTGGAACTGTTCGCCGTTGAGTTGGCCGCCGCTTTCGCCGGCCTGCCAGCCAAACAGCGCGAAGCGCTTGAACAGGCAGCGGCGCGGGTCCGCAGTTACCATCAGCGGCAGAAAGCCGAGTCGTGGAGTTACACCGAATCCGACGGCACCCGCCTCGGCCAGAAAGTGACGCCGCTTGACCGGGTTGGTCTCTACGTGCCGGGCGGGAAAGCTGCGTATCCGTCTTCGGTATTGATGAATGCGCTGCCGGCCAAGGTAGCCGGTGTCGGCGAACTGATCATGGTGGTGCCGACGCCGCGCGGCGAAAAGAATGCGCTGGTGCTGGCTGCCGCGCATCTCGCCGGCGTCGATCGCGTCTTCACCATCGGTGGCGCCCAGGCGGTGGCGGCGCTCGCTTATGGTACGCAGACGATTCCGCAGGTGGACAAGATCGTCGGCCCGGGCAATGCCTACGTTGCTTCGGCCAAGCGCCGGGTTTTCGGCACGGTGGGCATCGACATGGTCGCCGGCCCTTCCGAAGTGCTGGTGATCGCCGATGCCAGCGCCAATCCCGATTGGGTGGCGATGGACCTGTTCGCCCAGGCCGAGCACGACGAATTGGCGCAATCCATACTGCTTTGTCCAGATGCAGACTTCATAGAGAAAGTCGCCGCCAGCATCGCCAGAATATTGCAGACGATGCCGCGCCGAGACGTCATCACCGCGTCACTGGCCGGTCGCGGCGCATTGATCCAGGTGAGCGATATGGAAGAGGCGTGCACCATTGCCAACAGGATTGCCCCCGAACACCTGGAGTTGGCGGTAGCCGATCCGCAGCCGCTGCTGGAGCGGATTCGCCATGCCGGTGCGATATTCATCGGCCATTACGCATCCGAATCCCTCGGCGATTACTGCGCCGGCCCCAACCACGTATTGCCGACTTCGCGCAGCGCCCGATTCTCCAGCCCGCTCGGTGTGTATGACTTTCAGAAGCGCAGCAGCCTCATCGAGGTTTCTGCGATTGGCGCGCGGTCGTTAGGCCAGGTTGCCGCGACGCTGGCGCATGGCGAAGGTCTGACCGCGCATGCCCGGGCGGCCGAATTGCGTTATGAATCTTGAGCGGGCGTGCCGACAATGGCACGAAGCATCGGGGCGCTTACTGAGCCAGGTGTACCGCCAGATTGCCGACTAGCGGTGCCTGAATCGGGGCGTTCGACTGCACAGGAGGTGAGCCGGCTAGCTTACCGATGCTCACTTGCTCTGCAAATAGGCCGCCACCGCACGCACTTCATCGGTCGTCAAGTTCTTTGCGACACGGCCTGACATGATGGCATGCGGCCGCAGTTTGGTGACAAACTCCTGAAGCTGCCTGACGATGTAATCGCCATTTTGCCCGGCGAGGCGCGGAAACACCGAATCGCCTTCGGCGTTTCGGCCATGGCAGGCAGCGCATGCGATCACGCCATTCGCCGGAATCCCCTGCGTGAAGATGATTCGACCCTGCTCCATGAGCGCAGGATCACCTGCTTTGCCACGAACGGGAGTTTGCGCCGCGTAATAGTCGGCGAGGCCTTCGATCATCGGTTCGTCCAGCAGTGCCGAAATGGACCACATGTATCCCGGCGCACTCGAATCCGCACGCTTCTGCGCCCGGAGATTCCTCAGCTGCTGGGCAAGGTAAGGTGCCGGCTGTCCAGCCAGTTTTGGTGTGAGCGGCGATTGGCCATCGCCGTTGCCCCCCACGCCGTGACAGGAACTGCAAATATGCGTTATCCGCTCCACAGCACCACTCGACACGGCCCGTGGCTGCGCGATTGACGTCACGCTGGCCAAACCGAAAATCAATGCCGCGGCGGCATTGCGCAAAATTGCTTTCGTCATATCCACCCCCCAATTTGCTGCAGCCGAGTTGCCGGTTAGGCTACTGGCAGTCACGCCAAAAGCATCGTGCCGCAGATTAAATGGTCACACAATATTACTGCCTGAAGTTTACGCGATTGATAGTCAGCAGTAAATATGACGAAGGTGAGAGATGACTCGCCAGTACGATTGGTTCACTTGATGCATTGCAATGGTCGAGCCGGTGCTGGCTACGCGCTGGCGGCAGCCAATATCTCGCGCAATGCGGCAAGCAGAGTCTTGCACTGCGTATCGTTACCGATGGTTATGCGCAAAAACTGCTCAACGCGCGGTTGGCGAAAGTGACGGACGATGATGCTGCGCTGCCGTAATGCGTCGGCCAATGTTCCCGCGTCATGCTGTGGATGTCTGGCGAAAATGAAATTGGCTGCCGAGGGCAGCACCGAGAATCCCAAGTTTTCCATGGCGGATATCAATTCGTCGCGACTGCGCATGACGGCTTGCCGCGTTGTCTCGAAATGTTCCCGGTCGTCCATGGCGGCGACTGCACCGGCGATCGCCAGTCGATCCAGTGGATACGAATTGAAACTGTTCTTGACCCGCTCCAGCGCTTCGATCAAGTCGGCATGGCCGACCGCAAAGCCGACGCGCAAGCCGGCCAACGAGCGGGATTTGGATAGCGTCTGCACTACCAGCAGATTGGCAAATTGATTGACCAGCGCAATAGCCGTCTCGCCACCGAAGTCGATATAGGCCTCGTCGATCACTACGACGGAATCAGGATGAGCCGTCAGCAGTCGTTCGATCTCGGCCAGCGGCAGCAAGCAACCGGTGGGCGCGTTCGGGTTGGGGAAAATGATGCCGCCATTTGGGCGGCCGTAATCATCGACACGAATGGCATAGTCGTCGGAGAGCGGTACCGTCACGAATTCGATATCATACAAGCCGCAGTAGACGGGATAAAAGCTGTAACTGATATCTGGAAAGAGCAGTGGCCGCGCGTGCTTGAGCAAAGCCAGGAAGACGTGCGCGAGGACTTCGTCGGAGCCGTTGCCGACGAACACCTGACCGGGCAAGATTCGATCGGCAGCGAAAAAGCCGGCGATGGCGACTTTGAGGCGTTCGGCATTAGGGTCGGGGTAGAGGCGCAATGTGTCGGCGCTTTCCGCGCGCAATGCCTCCAGCACGCGCGGCGATGGCCCATAGGGGTTCTCGTTGGTGTTCAGCTTGACCAGCCCAGGCAGCCGCGGCTGTTCGCCCGGGACATAGGGCGTCAGTCGGCGCACAACAGCACTCCAGAGGCGGCTCATGGCAGGTGAAGTCAGGACGAATTGGCGGCGTTGAAAGCAGCGTCGGAAAGGCTGGTCGAGATCGCGTGAAATGGTATCATGACAGCATGTTCAGTTCGCGTTGGCTCCGACATACCGGGCGCGCGATGACGATGGAAACCCCATGCGCCAGGCCGAAATCTCTCGCAATACGCTGGAAACGCAAGTCACGGTTCGCCTCGATCTCGACGGCACCGGCAATGCCCGTCTGGCGACCGGAATCGGTTTCTTCGATCACATGCTCGAGCAGATATCCCGGCATGGCATGTTCGATCTCGATATCCAGGCCAAAGGCGATCTGCATATCGACGGCCACCATACCGTTGAAGACATTGGCATTACCCTGGGGCAGGCCATTGCCAAGGCGGTCGGCGACAAGAAGGGCTTGAGCCGCTATGGCCACGCCTATGTGCCGCTTGACGAGGCGCTCACGCGGGTCGTGGTGGACTTGTCGGGTCGACCCGGACTCGTCTTCGAGGTGCCGTTCGTTCGCGCCACCATTGGCGAATTCGACGTCGATCTGGTGCGGGAATTTTTTCAGGGTCTGGTCAATCACGCCGGCATTAGCCTGCATATCGACAACCTGCGCGGTGCCAATGCCCATCATCAGGCCGAGACCGTTTTCAAGGCCTTCGGCCGGGCCTTGCGGATGGCCGTTACTCCTGACATCCGCGCGTCCGGTGCGATACCGTCGACCAAGGGTAGCCTTTGATGCGACACATCGTCTCGATGCGTCGTGCCCCATTCCCGAAAGCGGAGGCTCGGTAACAGGCCGATGAGTTGTACCGTTGCTGTCGTCGATTACGGCATGGGCAATCTGCGTTCGGTGGCCAAAGCCATCGAGCATGTGGCGCCTGATGACCGCGTGCTGGTCACCGCCGACCCGGCGGCGATTGCCGCCGCCGATCGGGTCGTTGTGCCAGGCCAGGGCGCGATGCCGGATTGCATGCGCGAGCTGGAAGCGCGAGGGTTGCGCCAACCAGTGCTTGAGGCTGCAGCCGAGAAGCCGTTTCTTGGCATTTGTATCGGCTTGCAGATGTTGTTCGGACACGCCGAAGAAGGTAATGTCATGGGCTTGGGCGTCTTGCCTGGACGTGTGCCGCGGTTTCCTCGTGCCGCCATGGTGGCTGCAGATGGCGCGCGCCTCAAGGTACCGCATATGGGCTGGAATGAAGTCAATCAGGCGGTTCAGGAAGGCGGCGAAGTTCATCCGCTTTGGCACGGCATTGCCGACGGCAGCCGCTTCTATTTCGTACATAGCTATTATGTGGAACCGGAACACGCTGAAGTGATCGCCGGTTCGACCCAATATGGCATACCCTTTACCAGCGCCGTTGCCCGCGCTAACATCTTCGCCGTTCAATTTCATCCGGAGAAGAGCGCTCAAGCCGGGCTGCAACTGCTCGGCAGTTTCATGCGCTGGAAACCATCGCTGTGCTGACCTGATTCGTATACGCTCCTCACTGCAACCCGCCTGTCACCACGCCTGAAGCCACGCATGAAAACATTATGCTGCTGATTCCCGCGATCGATTTGAAAGACGGACACTGTGTCCGACTCAAGCAGGGCGACATGGACGACGCCACGGTTTTCTCGGAAGATCCGGCTGCCATGGCCAGACACTGGATTGACCAGGGCGCGCGTCGCTTACACCTTGTTGATCTGAATGGCGCTTTCGCCGGTAAACCCAAGAATGAAGCCGCCATCCGCGCCATTCTCGACGAAGTCGGCGAAGAAATACCGGTCCAGCTTGGCGGCGGCATTCGCGACCTCGACACCATCGAGCGCTGCCTCGACGATGGTTTAACTTATGTCATCATCGGCACCGCCGCGGTAAAGAATCCTGGCTTCCTGCACGATGCCTGCGGCGCTTTTCCCGGGCATGTCATCGTTGGCCTCGACGCCAAGGACGGCAAGGTGGCGGTGGACGGCTGGTCGAAGATGACCGGCCACGATGTCGTCGACTTGGCAAAAAAGTTTGAGGATTACGGGGTAGAGGCGGTCATCTATACGGACATCGGCCGTGACGGCATGATGAATGGGGTCAATGTCGAGGCCACGGTCAAGCTGGCGCAAGCCTTGCGCATTCCGGTCATTGCCAGTGGCGGCATCGCCAGTGTCAAGGATGTCAAGGCGCTATGCGCCGTGGCTGACGAAGGCATCATCGGCGCCATTACCGGCCGTGCCATTTATGAAGGCAAGCTGGACTTCCGTAAAGCCCAAGCCGAGGCGGACAAGTTGTCTGTGAAAACCTGAGCATTCGGCGCAGTTGCTTTCTGTGGCGGGGAACTTCATGATCAGGCCTTGCCTTGGCGCTTTTTCCCGGCTGGGACACTGACGACATCATGCTTGCCAAGCGCATCATTCCATGCCTTGACGTGAAAGCCGGGCGTGTCGTCAAGGGTGTCAATTTCGTCGAGTTGCGCGACGCCGGCGATCCAGTCGAAGTCGCGCGCCGCTACGACGAGCAGGGTGCCGACGAAATCACTTTTCTCGATATCACCGCGAGTTCCGACGATCGCGACATCATTTTGCATGTGGTCGAGCAGGTGGCAGAACAGGTATTTATTCCACTGACCGTCGGTGGTGGCGTCCGCGAGGTCGCCGATGTCCGCCGCCTGCTCAATGCCGGTGCCGACAAGGTCAGCATAAACACTGCGGCGGTGAATCATCCCCAGTTGGTCGCCGACGCTTCGGCCAAGGTCGGCTCGCAATGCATCGTCGTCGCCATCGACGCCAAGCAGACTTCGCCGGGCAAATGGCAAGTATTTACCCATGGCGGGCGCAACAATACCGGCCTCGATGCAATCGAATGGGCGCAACGGGTGACGTCCCTCGGCGCCGGCGAAATCCTGCTGACGTGCATGGATCGGGACGGAACCAGGAACGGTTTCGATCTCGCCCTGACCCGGGCGATTTCCGAGGCTGTGGATATTCCGGTGATTGCCAGTGGCGGCGTTGGCAACCTGCAGCATCTTGCCGATGGCGTCATCGCCGGCAAGGCAGACGCCGTCCTGGCGGCCAGCATTTTTCATTACGGCGAATATACCGTCCGTCAGGCCAAGCAATACATGCGCGATCGCGGGATTGAGGTGCGTCTCTGATGTCCAAAGCAAAATGGTTGAACGAGGTCAAGTGGGACGACGGCGGATTGGTGCCGGTCATCGCTCAGGACGCTGTCACGGCCGAAGTGTTGATGTTCGCCTGGATGAATCGCGAAGCGCTGGAAATAACCGTGCAGGGCGGCGAGGCCGTCTATTGGTCGCGCTCGCGGCGCAAGCTCTGGCGCAAGGGCGAAGAGTCCGGGCACACGCAGAAAGTGCGAGAAATTCGCCTCGACTGCGATAATGATGTGGTGCTGCTGAAAATCGAACAGACCGGCGGGATCGCCTGTCATACCGGGCGACGCAGCTGCTTCTTCAACAAGCTCGAGGATGGTCGCTGGCTGGCGGTCGAGCCGGTAATAAAGGATCCAAAGGAAATTTACAAATGATCGATCTCGAAGTGGTCCATCGCGTCCAGGAGACGCTGACCGAACGCAAGGGCGCCGCACCCGAATCCTCCTATGTCGCCAGTCTCTATGCCAAAGGCACCGACGCGATCTGCAAGAAGGTGGCTGAAGAAGCTGCCGAGACGATCATGGCCGCCAAGGATGGCGATCGCCTGCATCTGGTCCGCGAAGTCTGCGACTTGTGGTTCCATAGCATGGTGTTGCTGGCGCAGTTCGACCTGGGCGTCGATGATGTCATGGTCGAGTTCCGTCGTCGCGAGGGCATATCGGGGATCGACGAAAAAAAGAGCCGGGGGACTTGAGCATGTCGGAATGCATATTCTGTCGCATCGTGCGCGGCGAGATCCCGTGCCGGAAAGTTTACGAAGACGAGGACATGCTCGCCTTTCATGACATCAATCCTTGGGCGCCAGTGCATGTCCTGATCATTCCCAAGCAGCATATAGTTTCGCTGGCCACGGCCGATGCGTCGAACCAGGCCGTTCTCGGCAAGATCCTTGCGCGGACCGGTGATATCGCGCGCAGCCAGGGCTTGAACGATGGCTTCAGAACCGTCATCAACTCGGGCAGAATCGGTAATCAGGAGGTGTATCATCTGCACCTCCATATCCTTGGCGGTCCTGAGCCGCTCGGGGGTTCGTTGAAACCTATGACAAAGAAGTGAGGAGGCGCAATGGGTTCCATGAGCATCTGGCACTGGCTGATCGTTCTGGTGATCGTCATGCTGGTATTTGGCACCAAGAAGCTGCGCAACATGGGCCAGGATCTGGGCGGCGCCGTCAAGGGTTTCAAGGACGGCATGCGCGAAGGAACCGCCGATGCCGGCGAGGCCCCGCCGCAACAGGTTGCTGACGGCCGTACCATCGAAGGCGAAGTCAAGGAAAAGACCAAGTCTTGAACCATCGCTTCTGCATCATATGAACTTCGAGCGGGACACCCCGCTCGTTTCGTTTTTCGACCGCATTTGTTTTTCTTGCCATGTTCGATGTCGGCTTTTCCGAGCTCGTTGTCATCGCCCTGGTGGCGCTGATCGTGATAGGCCCCGAGCGCCTGCCCAAGGTGGCGCGCACTGCCGGCCATCTGCTCGGCCGCCTGCAGCGCTATGTCAATGATGTCAA
>CAISUK010000647.1 GCA_903888645.1 uncultured Pseudomonadota bacterium
CCCCGACCGCTTGGCCACCTTCGGTAGCTTCTTCGGAGGATTTGGTGGCCATGTTGTCGGTGACCTTGGAGTTCTCGGTGTTCTGGGTGATTGAGGCGGTCATCTGTTCAATGCTGGCCGAAGTTTCCTCGACCGAGGCAGCCTGCTCACTCGATGACTGCGACAGCGACTGGGCCGTTGCCGAAACCTGCTCGGCAGCGCTCGACAGGGAATCGCCAGCGCCACGCACTTCGCCGATGATGTGCGCGAGCTTTTCCACCATGTTCTTCATCGCTAGTTTAAGTTGGCCGGTCTCGTCTTTCGAGTCGACGTCAATCCTGACCGTCAAATCGCCTTCGGCGAGACTATTGGCCGCGCTGACCGATTGATTGATCGGCACCGTGATGCTCCGCGTGATCCACCAGGCAAAAAGCGTAGCCAGCGCCAGCGCTGACAGACCCAGAATAACGACCAGAGTTTGCGTCTGGCTGGCAATTTGCGCGGCTTCCTCGCCCGTCTTCGTCATGAGCTTCGTCTGGAAGTCGATGAGTCCATTTACGTTAGCGAAATAGTCGCCCTGGGTTTTTCTCAGTTTGGTCACCATGAACTCGACGGCGTCATCTCTCTTGCCTGCTCTCTGGAGTTCGATGAACTTATCTTGGTCGGCGACGTAGACTTTGCGGGCCTCGACCACCTTTTCAAATATCTTTCGTCCGTCCTCCGATTTGATGCTCTTGTCTAGCTTGTCGAGACTTTCCAGAATTGCCTTCCGCGCTACTTCGACACGAGCCAATTCCTTGTTGGCATCATCGGGCGATTTGACCAGCACG
This sequence comes from uncultured Pseudomonadota bacterium, assembly GCA_903888645.1. GTDB lineage: Bacteria > Pseudomonadota > Gammaproteobacteria > Burkholderiales > Rhodocyclaceae > CAISUK01. Next base: position 810 of record CAISUK010000647.1, read on the forward strand.
GAGTTGCGCAGCGCACGGGCTATGACATTGATATTATCGATGACATTGTTGGCCCAGACTGTCTTGGGGAATTTGTTATTCACAATATCGGTGATTTCGACGTTGATCTGTCCAACACGCCAAAAGGCGAGACAGCAGATGATCGTCAGGAGTACCAGAACGAAGCCGAAGCCTGCGCCAAGTCGAACTCCAATTTTAAGATTCTTGAACATTTTCGGCCTGCTTCCCCATAGTCAAAAAATCGTAGACATCGTCGCCGTGGGCTGTTGTCTCAAGTTCATCAATTTACTCCAGATTATTACCCCTAGTATTGAGCTAGGTCAGAGCGCACGTCGCCTTTGCGGCTTGCTGATCAATCGGAACCTCATCAAGTCTTCACGTTGAAGCCGCGAAGAGCGTGGTTGAAAAGCTGGCGACTTGCATTGCTCGCAGGCTAGTGGTGGTCGCCGGTACGCGCGCATGAATGCCCCAGGCTATCGTCATAGGGAAGCTGCACTTCAATATTCACCGACTCGACATGATGAGGTCGGCATGGTCGAAGCAAGATGCTTGTCGGCTTCGATGAGCCAAAAATGTCCTTGAATGTGATGAACTCGATGGCGCGCACATGCCGATTGGACTAGCATCCCACGCACGGTAGAATAGCGTTGCATCCGTAACGTATTGGCCCGTCATTACTGTCGAAAAGGAGCTTATTCAAAATGCTGAAACGATTTTTTGCGGTATTCCTGCTGTCTTTTCTTTCAGTCAACTTCGCCATGGCCGCTGAAACACCCAACACTGTGCCCGGCGTTGAAATAATCGACGCTGCCAAAGCCAAGGATCTGATTGCCAAGGGCATCAGCTATTTTGACGTTCGTGTGCCTTCTGATTTTGCCGAGGGAACGATCAAGGGCGCGGTCAGCCTGCCTTACACCAACAACAGCGGCAATGCCCCTGATTTTGACGCCAGCAAGGATGTTTGGGCGGTTGCCAAACTACCAGCCGACAAAGCCACGCCGATCCTCATTTTTGGCAATGGCCCCTCGGGATGGCGGCACTACAAGGCCAGCGTATTGGCGGCAAAGGCTGGATACAAGAAGGTGTATTGGCTGCGCGCTGGGGTCGATGGCTGGAAGGCTGCTGGAAACAAGCTTGACTGATAGGAAGGGCAATTGCGTCGCCGGGTCGATGGGTATTCCTCGTCGACCGGTGGGCCGTTCACAACATGAGGTCGGGCAATGACAATGTCGCTGCGCATGCTGATGATGTTAGGAATGGGCACCGCCCTGATTTTGGCGGTCATTCTTGGCGGTGCTGCGGTATGGAATGGACGCCAGGGCGTTGCCCAACTTGAGGAACTGCAATCGAAGGTGCTGGCCCCCGTCATGCTCCTCAACAGCATCGACCAGCACTATAAGGAGATTCGATTTCGGCTGGTCGCCACCACTTTCGGTGTGGTTCCCGTTGCCAGCTCCGGCAGCAGATTGAAGGAAGCGCGTGACGCCCTGCCGGACGAATGGCGACGTCTGCGCGATATATTGAAAGCGCAAGACCTCTCGGCGGATGAGCAAGGTCTATTCGAAAAACTGCAGACCGGCTTGCAAGCCCTCGACCCGCTGCTTGAACGCATCGCGCAAGCGTACGCGAAAGACGACCGGGACGCGATGAAAGGGATTCTGGAAAACGAATGGCCGCTGGCCTACAAGGCGGTCAGCAAGTCGCTCGATGAATTGATTCCGGCATATCGAGTCCGGGCCGAACGCATGCAGGCTCAGGCGCGCTCTAGCGCCAACTTACGGGTAACCTGGCTAGCCGCCACAGCCCTGGCGATGATCGTGCTGATGCTGGCCGTCGGGGTCTTCATGGTGCGCAGGTTACAGACACGTGTTGCGATGGCCACGGCTGTGGTGAGCTCTATTGCGCAACTAGATTTCTCAAAAAATATCACTGTCGAAGGCGACGACGAACTGGCAGCGTTGGTGCACGACCTGCTGCGCATGCAGGAACAAATCCGCTTGGTTGTGCGGCAACTGAAAGCGCATGCGTCATCCCTAACTGGAATGTCCACCAAGTTATCCGGCGTCAGTTACGCTGCGGCCGACGCGTCGCAGAGTCAATCCGACTCGGTCTCCAATATGGCGGCATCGATGGAGGAGCTATCTGTCTCGATCGATCAGGTAGAAGGTTTCGCGCTCGACGCCGGCAAAGTCGTTCAGGCTTCCAGCGAACAATCGGACCAAAGCGGAAAGGTCATTCACGGAGCGGCGACAGAGATGTCGCGGATTGCCGAGGCCGTGATGTCGACGGCGGGAAGTATCCGCGAACTGGAAAGCTTTACGGGACAAGTCTCCAGTATCGTCAATATCATCAAGGACATTGCCGATCAGACCAATCTCCTTGCGCTTAACGCAGCGATTGAAGCAGCGCGTGCCGGCGAACAGGGCCGTGGTTTCGCGGTAGTAGCCGACGAGGTTCGCAAACTCGCCGAGCGCACGGCGCAAGCGACTGTGGAAATCACGGGTGTCATCCAAAAAATTCAGGAAGGTGCGAAATCTTCAGCGCATGAAATGGAAACGGGCGTGGCGCGCGTAGGCGAAGGCGTACAACTTGCTCATCAAGCCGGCGATAGCGTAAAGGATATCCGCGCAAACTCTGAGCGGATCCTGCAGTCAGTGAGCGAAATCCATTTGGCGCTAAAGGAACAATCGCTCGCTGCGCGAGAAGTGGCGGCTGCCGTAGAACGCATTGCTCAGGGCGGAGAAGCGAATCGCGATGCAGTACAGCAAGTGGCAGCGTCCGCGGACGACTTGAAAAACGTGGCGAGCCAGATCGACCGATTGGCCGCAAAATTTCTCACTGACTGAACCACGTGTGACGACCAACGACGATCCGAGACCGCACCGACTGACCTCGCTTCGTCTTCCCCATTTGATCTGATTCACCGCTTGCTTCCTTCGCGTACAGCCAGCCGAGCATGTCGATTTGGCGCACACCGCATCGTTCACAATTCGGGAGAGATCATTGCAGTACGATGTCAGTGAATCTGAGGTCAGGCAAGCAAAGGTGCCGCACAACCTCTTCATATCCGGACTGTTCGCTCTGGACTTGCTGATGACGCCTGCAATCATCGTGCTGAACCTGGGAATGGCGGGCTTGCTGATTCCACTCTGCTGTTCGCTTGCGCTCATCCTATATATTTTCATCCGTGCCCAGCGAGCCACCCAGTGGTTTCCGGACGCGCATTGGCGCTTGACGCTTTTCCATGCCAAATGGCTCATGATTGGTTATGCCACTTCAGCACTATTAATTTTCCTGGCTTGGCTGCTCAGTCAGTCGGCACATGAAGCGAGCATGCAGCACATACTGTGGACTTCGCTGACGCGGGTGGCGCTGATGCCGACGTTGATTGCGGTGATGGTAACTGCCGTCATGGAGGCCAGTGCAATTGGTTTGGCCAACAGTGGCGAAGTGCCAAGCAAGATCGCGAAGACGTTTCCGCACTTTGAATAGTTGACGCAGACGAGCCTAGTGGGGCGGGTACGGAGGCAATAGTAGCGCCTTTGGCATCGGTAACGAGCTTAGGCGCAGGCGCCGCGCTTCTGCTCGCTTCCCGGCGTAAAGATTTATGCGCTGTCGTCAGTCTCGCGGCGTTTGCCCATCCTGGTGCGATGATGCGCCGCTGGCTGATGTCGAAACGAATTCCTTACTGGCCGCTGGGAGCCTACATTCTCGCCTACGTTGAGCACCTCATCGGCTACCGATTCGACGACATAGCACCTAGCAACACCATTCGCGTGGTGACCTGTCCCATGTTGCTGGCGCACGGCGCCGAGGACGAAATGGTGCCCATCAGCGAAGCGCAGCAAATCTACGCCAAACGTCGGACTGATCTGGTACGGCTGCTCCTGATGCCCGGTAGCCATGACGAATACGGCGACATTGAGCGCCACATCGAAATGTTGGTCGCGTTTCTCGACTGTGCCGTCGGCATGAGGGATGCGTTCAACCAACGTAATGGATGGCCCGAAATGGGAAAGATAGAGTGAATAAGAAATACCTGGCAATCATCCTTGCGCTGCTGCTGATCGTTGACCTGGATTGGTTTATCAAGGCGCCGGATTCACGATCAAAACAATTGAATGAAATGATCGCGACTCAAGCCAGCACGAAACTCAAGAACTACCCCTACAGACTCCATGTGATGAAAGTGAAAGGCGATACTGCCTTCGTGAGTACGCCGCGCAACGTCTAGGTACCTGCGCTCAAGGCATTGGGGGTGTGCTTTATCCCGCCATCAATACGAAAGATCCCAATGATCCCGCCTTCATAGCCGTCGAACAGTCGCTCGGCGATGTACAGTCTGAAGCGCGAACGATCGTGCTGACCCAACCCGGCATCAATTATGTGCGTTGGGAACTGGATCGCGACTGGCTTGCCGCCCACTACATTGAGGTTCCGCAGGATTAGCTGTCCGGGCACATCCACAGATCCGTACCTATCAAGAATCAACCATACAGGAGTGCCTGCAATGGATCAGGAGTCGAGGTGGAGCAATCGCTATCGCGATGCCGGGGATCAGTACCTGTTCGGCACCGAACCGAACCGCTTTCTGGCACATCGATTAGCGCTCTTGCAGAATGGTCGGACTGCATTGTCAGTCGCCGATGGTGAAGGCAGAAACTCGGTCTGGCTTGCCGAACAGGGACTTGACGTGACCGCTGTGGAAATCTCCCCGGTCGCCGTCGAAAAAGCCCGGCGACTCGCGGCGGGGCGCAAGGTCGAACTGCGTTTCATCTTGGCCGACATGCTGGGGCCAGGCTGGCCACCTGTTGCACTACATGAATGCTTCGACTGGGTGGTCGCGATCTTCATCCAGTTCGTCGGGCACGAAGGCCGGCAGCGACAATTCGCAACCATCAAGCAACTGGTCCGTCCGGGCGGACACGTGCTGCTCCACGGCTACACGCCAAAGCAGCTTGAATATTGTACCGGCGGGCCAGCGGACGTCGAAAACCTCTATACCGAAGTCATGCTCCGCGAGGCATTCGCCGATTGGGAAATCGAGGAGCTGGTGGAATACGAGGACGAGATTGCCGAAGGAATCGGCCACAAAGGGCGTTCGGCCTTGATCGGGCTGGTTGCCCGAAAACCCTGAGCAGCCGTCCTCTGCAGAGGTTTCATCTGTCAAGAAACGCGTTGACTGCCTCCAGCCGTTGCCGGTCTAGATCGCCGCAAGCGGCGGCTAGCGATAGTGCTGACAGCATCACCTGATAATGCGCGCGCAGCAGGTTGTTCTTGACGCCATAAAACGCCTGCTGGGCGTTGAGTACATCCGAGGTGGTGCGGGCGCCCAGTTCCTGTCCGGTTTGTGTCGCATCGAGCTTGCTGCCGGCCGAGACGACACCTTGCTCATAGGCGTGGATCTGCTGCAGACCGGTTTGTATGGCCAGGTATGCCGAACGTACCCGCTGGGCCACCACCTGCCGCGTCGCCTCGGAATCCAGTCGCGCCTTGTCCGCCAGAGCAATGGCCTCGGTCTCTTTGGCACCGCGCATGCCGCCGGTGAATAGCGGCAAGTTGAGCTGCACACCGAGCCAGCCATTGCGATTGCTGGTATAGGCCGAACCTGCGGCATTATTCCCATCGATGAGTTCATGGCCGTACTGCGCCACTAGATCAACCGACGCCGATCCTGCCAGACGATGCTTTTCCATTTCCTGCGCCGCAATCTCCTGGCCCAGTCTGCTCATCTGCACCTTGGGATTCTGTGCCATGGCCTTGGCGATCAAGGTAGGCAGATCGCTTTGCCGCAGGCCATCGAGACTGATGCCATCTCGCAGACGGCCCAGACCGGTGGCAGGTAACCCGGTCAGATCAGAAAACAGCGATCGCTTCAACTCCAGGTCGCTAGCCACCGCGACTTCGTCGGCGAGCACACCATCGAAACTCGCCTGCGCCTCGTGCATGTCGGTCGATGCGCTTTTGCCGATGCGGAATTTCTCCTTGGCGATGTCGAGCGATTCCTGCACGGCGCGCTTGTGCGCGAGCAGGCTTGATAGCGTGTCTTCGGCGGCGAGGACGTCGAAATAGCTTTGCGCCACGCGCAGGAACAAAGCGTGGTCGGATTCCTTCAGTTGCTGACCAGCCAGTTGCGATTGCTGCTCAAGCTGCGCCGCCGTGGCGCGCCGCTCCGGGTTGTAGAGGGGCATCGTCGCCACCAGCGTGGCTCGCGTATCGGTGGCGTGGTCCATCTGAGTGACGAAGCGGGCGTTGTTCATGCTTCCCAGCGCAGGTGCAGAGAACGACGCGCCGTCGACGACATTCTTCGTGTCGACGTAACCAGCGCCGGCCTGCAAGGCCACGGTGGGCATCCACAAGGCGCGAGCCTGCTGTTGCTTCTGGCTGCCGGCCAAGGCACCGGCCACGTCGGCTTGATGTGCTGGATCATGGGCACTCGCGGCCTGCCAGGCGGTCACCAGATCGGTTGCCGACCAAGCGGTAGCGCTGGCCAGGAACAATCCAAAAGCAATCAGTGTGCGTTGCATCTTCGACTCCCACCGGTCCATGTAGCGGCTCAGCACCCCGGCCGAACGCCGAGTTTGCGCAGGATGTTCTCCATCAGGCACCACTTGCTGAAGCCGCTTTGCAGCAGGTTGGCACCGACGAAGGCGGCAAACCACAGCCAGTTGCTGCTCTGGAAGATGGGGCTGCCCTGCACACCCAGGGCGAGTGAAAGGAGGATGAAGCTTCCGGCGATAACCCGTACCACTTGCCATGTCGTCATGATTTTTTCCTTCAGTCGGTCTGTGGAATGGAGTCGCCGCTTGAGGGCAGCGTCTCGAACTTCTTGCGGTAAGCCGCGTAATAAAATAGCGGAATGACGACCAGGGTCAGCAGCGTCGAGACAAAGATGCCGAAGATCAGCGAAATCGCCAATCCGTTGAAGATCGGGTCGTCGAGGATGAACAGCGCGCCAATCATCGCCGCCAGCCCTGTCAAAATGATCGGTTGCGCCCGCGTCGCCGCGGAACGCATCACCGCTTCCTTGAAAGGCATGCCGGCGGCCACCTGCAGATTGATGAAGTCAACCAGCAGGATCGAGTTGCGCACGATGATGCCGGCCAGCGCGATCATGCCGATCATCGATGTCGCCGTGTATTGCGAACCAAGCAGGGCGTGGCCGGGCATGACGCCGATAATGGTCAGCGGTATCGGCGCCATGATCACGAGCGGTGTCAGGTAGGAACCGAACTGCGCCACCACCAGCAGGTAGATCAGGATCAAGCCGACGCCGTAGGCGGCACCCATGTCGCGGAAGGTTTCGTAGGTCACCTGCCATTCGCCATCCCACTTGATGGCGTAAGCGGCATAGGGGTCGGCCGGTTGGCGGATGAAGTAATCGCCGAGCACCCCGCCCTGGGCCAGCTTCTTGCCAACGATGGCGGCGCGGATGTCGAACGTGCCGTAGAGCGGCGAATCGAGCTTGCCGCCCATGTCGCCGACAACATAGACCACGGGCAGCAGGTCCTTGTGGTAGATGGCTTTTTCGCGGGCCGCATCGCGCACTTCGACAACTTCCGAGATCGGCACCAGCTGGCCGCTCTGTGAACGCACCCGCAGTTTGAGCAGGGCATCGAGATTCGACTGCTTCTCG
>CAISUK010000648.1 GCA_903888645.1 uncultured Pseudomonadota bacterium
CCCTGGCTTCAGTCTTGGCCTCACACCCGCTTCTATCGGCGCATCAGTTTCGGCTGCGACAGTGTAAATGTGGTGGCCGGCACCGTCGAGCGCCATGGTCCTTGCTGTCGGCTGAGTAGACAGCGTCTGCTTGACCGCATAGGTGTCGGTCGAAATGATCGTGATGCTACCTTCTCCGTTCGAGCTGAAGGCGAGTTGCAGCCCGCTGTCGTAAGTTGTCGCGTCGCAGCCCTTGCCGATTGGCACCGTGGCCAGGATCTTGCCAGAGGTACCGGATACCACCACCATCGCTTGGTTATGGCAGCCGACGAACAGTCGTTCTGTTGTCGGGTCGATAGCCAGTCCGGTGGGTTCGTTGCAGCTTGGCGAAAGATCGTATTTGGCAAGCATGGCGAGATTTACCGTATCAATGACGGCCAAGGTATTCGCGTCCTCGATGTTCACATAGAGGCGACCTTTGCCATCCACCGCGGCGAACTCCAGCTTGCCGCCGATGGCGATCGTTGCAAGAACTATGTCCTTGACGCCGTCAATGACCGTCAGGTCACCCGACTTACCGTTGGCCGCGAAGACGCGCCGAGTCAATGGGTCATACACAATCGCGTCGGGATTCTTGCCGGTGGGCACCGTGCCGAGCACCTTCAAGGAAGAGCGTTCAAAGATGGTGACCGTGTCATTGCGGCCATTGCTAGTGAACCCCTTATTGAGATCCGGCGCCAGCGCAACACCATGAACCCCGGGTGTGTCTGTCACGGATGCGATCACCCGGTTGAGTGTCGTATCAAAAACATCGACGTGATCGCCACGCGTGATGAATAGCCGCTTGCTTGGCTCGTCGTAAGTCAGGTAATCCCATTGGACATTGCCGGGGAGCGAATCGCGGTGCGTTACCTTGAAGTCGGATTCGCCAGCATGTGCAGCGGCAGCGCAGAACAACGCTACGCAGAAGACGAAACCAGAAGGCAATGAGAACATGGGCAATTTTCCGTTGAAACAGCGCCGATCGATGTCAAATCAATCTGACCGAAAAATGAAAAATCATGGCTTGCGAAATTTCAGGACAAACTCGTCCTTGGGTTGCGGCGGTTCGGGCGTATTTTTGTCGCGAGGATCGGCAGGATTGCGCAGAAAATCGCCCTGGGCCTCCAGGACAAATCCTGCAGATTCGACTTCCCGACGAAGATAGGCTTCCTCGATGCGATGCAACGTCCCTGATTCGGAGATGCCTGTGCCCGGTCGGCCTGAGTGATCGGCGATCACGTACAGCCCACCTGACTTGAGCGCGGTAAAGACGGCGCGGTTCATTCGTGCGCGATCCACACCAAGGTGCCCGAGATCGTGATAGTTAAACATCAACGTGACCAGGTCAATTCCGGCCGCGGCCAGTTCCGGCGAAACCGGATCTTCAAAGGGGCGCACGACCGGAATGATGTTCGCGACGGCGGGATTCTTGGCGCGTTCGGCAAGCGCCTCGGGAGAGGCTAGCCTTCTGGTTGGTGGCGCAGCGTTGGCGCCAGCGCCAGAAGACTTTGGTGGCGCAGATGCACCTTCGGGTGCCACCGGTTGTCGTGGCGAGCTGTCTGGATTACGTGGCGCACTTTGCCCATACACGCGTCCGCCAGGACTGACCGAACGGGCCAGCAGTTCCGTCGTATAACCGCCTCCCGCACTCAGATCCAAAGCTATCATGCCCGGCCGGATACCCATGAAAGCCAGCATGAGTTCCGGCTTGCGACGGACGTCGTTGGTCCGGTCGGCAGCAGTACGATCGGGGCTACCGACAATTTCGGCAATACGCGCTTGGGTGAGTACCGGAACCGTCGACGTTCGAGACTCGGCCAAGTTCTGATTTGCACACCCGCTCAAAGCAAGCAATGTCGAGGCAAGTAGAGGGAGTGACGCACGTGCACGTAGCGCATTTCGCAAGCAATTTGTCTTCATGGTCATCCTGACTTTGTATTTGTCGCGTTGTCCGAGTCTAGCGCGCCCCTGCGGTGACTGCCGTTCGAATGGATGACCGCCATCGTATTTTGATCTCTGACGAGCGTTCTCGGCCATGACAGAGAGTCACTACGTTTCGGAATCTTGATCCGCATTGCCCTCCAAAATACGCTTGAAGTATGACCGGCTGTAAGCGCATGTAAAACATGTGAGCCAAGACGTTTTCGGGAGTTTCCTCTCCTAGAATCAGCCCGCTTCGAATTCGAATTGATTGCCGGGTTGGCAGGAGCAAGTGTGGTTGCAGTGCAATTGCACCTAACCAACAAAAAAGGGAAGACGAAAAACAATGACTCGCCGCCAGATCTTGTTGGCCGCATTCGCCATCGGCCTGACCCTTTTGGCAGGCGCGCAAGCGGCCCCCGAAAGCACCATCGATCTGCATGCCTTCAAGGGCAAGGTCGTCTATGTCGACTTCTGGGCCTCGTGGTGCGGTCCCTGCCGCGAATCCTTTCCCTGGATGCAGCAGGTGCAGGACAAATATCGCGACAAGGGACTCGTCATTGTCGGGGTCAATCTCGATCAAGACCACCAACTCGCCGAGGACTTCCTGAAAGTGTTCCGCCCTCAATTCAAGGTCGTCTTCGATCAGAAGGCGCAACTGGCCGAGAACTTCCATGTCAAGGGCATGCCTGCCAGTTTCTTTATTGATCGCAGCGGCAAGGTGCGCTTTCAGCACATGGGCTTTCGCGCCAACGAGCGCGGCGACTATGAGCGGGAAATCGAAACCCTGCTCGCCGAAAAATAATTCAGGGGAACACGTGAAATCTCTAACTTTCCTAGCGGCACTGGTAACCGTAGTCGTCACCACGGGATGCAGTGCGGTGGGCGTCAAGCCGTGGGAACGCGACCTCATGGCCAAGCCGGAGATGCAGCTCGACGCAGCGCCGATCGATTCCACGATTGATGACCATCTGTATTTCAGCAAGGAAGCCTCCACAGGCGGCCGCGGCTTCGGTGGCGGAGGTTGCGGATGCAACTGAATACGAAGGACCGAGGTGTCCGCAAGCAATTGGCAGCAGCGGTGTTCACCCTGCTAGGCGCCTCCATTGGCCATGCCGATCCGGCAGCAACCAACCCCCAAGGCGAACTCAAATCCCTGAAGGTGGATCCGGCCCTACTTGGCCCGGGAGCGGTCCCGCGGCAGGTGCCGAGCGAGGAGGCAACATATTCCAGCGCACCCATGAGCAGCCTGCCCGCCATCGTCGCTGCCTCCGGTACCGAGCAGCCTTGGCAGGCTGATACCGGCTTCCTCTATTACAAGGAAGGCGACGGACGCATCCAGACATTGGAGGCAGTCATCAATCTCAAGAAAGTCTATGCCGATGACAGCAACCTCAACGTCAAGCTGACCGTCGATGCGCTGACCGGCGGATCACCGAACGGCGCCATGCCGAGCAAAACGGTGCAGACTTTCTCGACGCCCTCGGGCAACTCGCTGGTGGCGCCGGTGGTGTCCGCAACACCATCGCAACCGCAAACTTATACGACGCCTTCGGGGAGTGTCGTGACCATCGGTAGCAACGGCCAGGCCGTGCATAGCACGCTGTACACCGTTGCACCGGGCAAGCTGCCGATCGATTCGACTTTCCAGGACCAGCGGATTGCCCTGAGTCTGGGCAAGGAACAGGCCCTCGGCACCGCGAATCGCCTGAGCTACGGCGGCGCCTTTTCCCACGAACGGGACTTCATGTCGGCATCCGGCAACGTGGCAATCGCCAGCGATTTCAATGACAAGAACACCACCTTATCGGCTGGCCTCAATCTCGAAGCCGACTCGATTCGGCCGATCGGCGGCGCCCCGGTGCCGTGGAGCGACTATGGCCAGTTTCTGAAACAGGGCAACAAGAGCAAACGGGTTGAAGACGTCCTGCTCGGCGTCACGCAGATCATGTCGCGGCGCTGGATCACCCAACTCAATTATTCGGTGGATGCGTCCAGCGGCTACCAGAATGACCCCTACAAGATTCTCTCGTTGCTCGATGCCACGGGGGGCCAGGTCGGTTATCTGTACGAGAACCGTCCGGAAAAACGCACACGGCGAAGCCTCTACTGGGATAACAAGTTTGCCTTCGATCACGATGTCGTCGAGTTATCCTACAGGCACATGACGGATGACTGGGGTATCACGTCGAATACGGTCGATCTGCATTATCACTGGAGCTTCCTGGATGGTTCCTACTTGGAGCCGCATGTCCGTCACTACACGCAGACGGCAGCAGACTTCTACCGATTCTTCCTGATCCAGGGCGGTCCCTCTCTTACCTACGCCTCAGCCGATCCGCGGCTGGCGGCCTTCAACGCCAATACCATCGGGATCAAGTTTGGTGTACCGACGGGATCGGGCAGCGAGGTCAGTTTCCGCGTCGAGCGATATATCCAGAAAGGCAATGGCCCTGCGACGGTGCCGACGCAGTTGCAAGGACTTGACCTCTATCCGGGCCTGAAATCCTGGATCGTCCAGGGCGGGCTGCGGTTCTCCTTCTGAACGATACCAGGTACTCGCATGGCAGAGTGCAAACCCTTTGCCGTTGGCGATGAGTCCATTCGCGTCGAACCCCGGCCGGGCGGAATTCATGCGGTGCTGTTCAGCGCCATGGCGAGCCCGTGTGAAGTCCTGCTGGAAGTCGATGACGCGCAAGTAGCAAGATCGATTGGCACCTTAGCCGCCGAGGAGGCCTGGCGCATTGAGGCCAAGTTCAGTCGCTATCGTCCGGACAGCGTGCTCTCTATCATCAACCGGAGTGCTGGCAAGGCCGTGCCAGCCGATATTGAAACACTTGCGCTGATCGATTTTGCGGAGCGCTGCTTTGATCTCAGCGACGGCTTGTTCGATGTCACCTCGGGCATTCTGCGCCGTGCCTGGCATTTCGACTGCAGCGACCGAATTCCCGGTGAGGATGCCGTACGCGCCCTTCTGCCCAGTATCGGGCTGCGGAAAATAAACTGGGATTCCGAAGGCATCACCGTGCCGGAAGGAATGGAAATCGATCTGGGCGGCATTGCCAAGGAATACGCGGTCGATCGAGCCATCAAGCTGATCGGCGGTCAGTGTTCGAGCGCCGCGTTAGTGAACTTCGGTGGTGACTTGCGCGCCAGCGGACCCACCTCTAAAGGAGCCTGGGAGATCGGTGTCGAAAAACCCGATTCCGACCGGGATGCCATTCTGGTCCTTGAATTGACCAGCGGTGCCTTGGCCACCTCCGGCGATACCCATCGCTACTTATTACGCAACGACATCCGCTATTGCCACATTCTCGATCCGCGCACCGGCTGGCCGGTACAGAACGGCCCAAGGTCGGTCACGGTGGCCGCCGGCACCTGCCTGGAAGCGGGCATGCTGGCCACCATCGCGCTGCTCCAAGGTCAACATGCGCAACAATTTCTCGACGACACTGGGGCGCGTCACTGGTGCCTTTGGTAATCCGATCATCATTGCCCACATCAATGCAAAATGCTTAATCTCCTCAATTACCAACACATGACGAAAGTCCGGCGAAAGCCCTCCAATGAGGCGGCCGTACTGTTTGCTTGCATTGCACTGTTCTCGGGCGGCGTGCACGCAATCGACGACACTACTCCGCCAGAAAATCCTCAGAAACCGACCAGCAAGACGCCGGTGGTCGAAGTGACGGGTAAACAACTCTCCGATACCGATGAGCGCCGCTATTCCACTGCCGCAAAAATGGTGTTCGGTCGTGAGGAACTGGATCGTTACGGTGACAACTCGGTCGGTGAGGTCCTCAAACGGTTGCCGGGAATTACGATCTCCGGCACACCAGGGCGCGGGGGCGACATCCGCATGCGTGGGTTGGGCAAGGGTTACACGCTGATCCTCATTAACGGTGAACCCGCTCCACGGGGGTTCTCCCTAGACTCCCTGGCCCCGGAACATGTGGAGCGCATTGAAATTATGCGTGCGCCGGTGGCGGAACATAGCGCCCGCGCCATTGCCGGCACCGTCAACATTGTGCTTCGCGAAGATTTCGTCAAACACGAAAACGAGGCTCGTCCGACTTTAGGCTGGGAAAGCGGCCATCTGCAGCCAGGCGTGTCCCTGCAACGCAACGATAGCCTCGGAAAGATGAGCTACAACATTGCCGCCAATGTCATGCACAAAGATTTGCCGAGTGAGGCAATTACTCAGACAACGGCGACCAATATCGCCAATGGCAATCCCGTCCTCATACAGACGCAGCAAGACAGCAGCCAAAGCATGTCCGATACTTTGCATTTGAACGGTCGGATGACATGGCGACTCGATGGTGGCGATACCTTCAGTTTTCAGCCATTTCTAATGCAGTCGCATGGCAACACCAACGGAGCGACGACACTGAGCCAGGCTCTGGGCACGATGCCTGTGCCCTATGCCGATGCCACTTGGCACACTGATTCGAACAGCTTGATGGTTCGCGGCATGGGCAACTGGAAGCTGAAACTTGACGCAGGCGCTAGGCTGGAAATACGTTTCAGCGGCGGCGAATCACACAGCGACAGCCAAACCGCCCGGCTCGAAAACGATGCTTCTGGCGTCCTCGCGCATACGAACAGGAACGCCACCGGCATCGACGATACGACGCTCGGCACCAGCGGCAAGTATTCCCGCCCGGTCGGCGATGGGCACCAAGTCGCAGCGGGCTGGGAACTGGAGTCCGGGCGCCGCAAGGAAAGCACCGACACGATTCAGGACGGCGTCAATCCCCTGGCGGCCTATGGCGACAATATTCAAGCACAGACCCGCCGGCTTGCGGTCTATCTCCAGGATGAATGGGATATTTCTCCGGCGTGGGCCGTCTATGGCGGGTTGCGCTGGGAAACCATCCGGACCTTGAGCAAATCCGCCGTAGCGTCGGCGCAGAATGAAAGCAACGTCTTGAGCCCGTTGTTTCATAGCGTATGGAGGTTTTCCGAGGACCGGAAGGACCAGGTTCGCCTTGCCTTGACGCGAAGCTATCGTGCGTCGACGCTGGCCAATCTCGTCGCTGTTCCGACACTGTCGACGAACTATCCGGCCTCGGGCACTAATACGGCGACCAGTCCGGACAGCATGGGAAATCCTGATCTCCAGCCGGAACTGGCTTGGGGCCTGGATGCTGCTTTCGAACATTATTTCAGCGCGGGAGGTCTGCTTAGCGCCAGTGTGTTCCGCCGCAACATCGACGACTTGATCCGCAATGTCACGAGCCTGGAAGCGGTCAATTGGTCAACGCAACCGCGCTGGGTCTCGATGCCCAAGAATATCGGCAAGGCCACCACCCATGGCATCGAACTCGAAGCCAAGTTCCGCCTTGACGAACTGGCGAAGGAAGCTCCGCCACTCAATGTAAGAGCCAATGTCAGTCGCTTCTGGTCGAACGTCGAAGATGTTCCGGGACCCAATAACCGACTCGATCAGCAACCGCGCCAAACAGCGAATCTGGGTATGGACTATCGCTTGCGGAACCTACCCCTGACGCTGGGTGGGAACTTCAACTGGACGCCGTCTTTCGTCGTTCAGCAAACCGATTCGCAACTCTACTACCAGGGTGTCAAGCGCGTATTTGATTGCTACGCGTTGTGGAAATTCGATCCGGCTGTGCAGTTACGTCTGTCGTTCTCGAACCTGCTGCACGCCGATTATGATACGAGCAATCGCGAGCTATTTTCGGGCACCGATCTACTGGCTCAAACCTCCACGCGAACATATCCGTCATTCGCCGCCCGATTCGAAATCAAGTTTTGACAAGAGCGTTGCGATCTCCTTTTTGTTGAATGACGACGCTGTGCGAAGCATCAACAACGTGACGGTCGTCATGTTTGTATCTTTGGGTTACTTAGCTGCGCCTAGTCACATCTCGACATGAAGGATTACGTGTGACTGCAAGTGGTTTCCCTAGAGTGTAGCTGTGGCCGCGCTGCGGCAACAACGAGAGTCAGCTCCATCTTATCTGGAGCGCTCTTCGCCTCTAGAAGGCACAACCCCAGTGAAAGGAAATTGCATGAATTTGAAAACACAAAAGCTGCTGTTGGCCAGTTCGCTGTTCATTGTCGCCGGTGCGGCTAGCGCTACCGATCCAGCCGGTTATTACGGCGGCATTTCGATCGGCCGGTCAAATATCGGACCTGAAAGCGGGGTCCTCGACAGTAACCTGTCTGCCGCACAAAGTTTACCTGGCGACGTCAGCGGTTCAATCGACCGCAAAGACACCGGCTACAAGCTGCGTCTCGGCTACGACTTGGGCAACGGACTGGCAGTCGAAGGTGGCTATATCGACTTTGGCAAGGCCAATTACAGCGGCACTTCCGCCAGCACTTCCAACGCAGCTTCGGGCAGCATCAAAGCCCAGGGCGTCAATGTCGACCTGATTGGGAAACTACCTTTGGCGCAGAACGTCTCGGTATTCGGCAAGGCGGGACTGCTGTTCTCGTCTCTGAAAACGGAGGCTTCTGTGAATGGTGTTTCCATCAGCGACACCGCGCATCGCGTCGTGCCGGGGATCGGTGTCGGCGTGGACTACAGCCTGACCCGAACCGTGGCGCTGCGCACCGAGTATGAACGCTACTACCGACTGGGCAATGACAGCACGGGCAAGGGCGATGCCGATCTGATTTCGGTCGGCGCAAATGTCAGGTTCTAATCGCTCCCATTGAAACCGGCAACCGATCAAGCTGCGCACACATTGGCAAATCTTGCCGCCTCCGGGCGGCAAGATCTTATGGATAAATGTAAATCTGAGAGCGCAATTTCTAGGATAGCGGACGCGAATCGCTGCCTACCATGAAATGTATGCATGAACGGAGCAGAAACCTTACTGCGACAGGTTAATCACTGTCGTATTTGGTAACAATTTAGGTGTCAATGAAGGCTCAATTTTTGCTGTTGAGTAACCGTTGTTCCGTTCGTTAATGTGTGATCCCATTTGAACCTGAAACGGAGAGAAAAATGACCCTCACTGGCATATCCGGCAGCAATTTCAGTTTTCCCATCAACCAAGTCGGCGGCATACAACAAGCCAGCAGTGCTGGCGGTGACAGTGACGGCGACAATGACGCTAGCCGCGCCTCTGGGGCGAACCGCAGTTCGGGCGGACCCGGCGCATTCATGGATGCGATTTTCCAGGCGTTAGCCCAGGCCGGCCTCTCGGCACCGGCAGCGGCGGCAAACAGTTCAGGAACCACGACCCCAGCCACGACTGCGGCGACAACTACAGACACGACGACACCCTCGACCGCTAGCACATCATCGACGCAAAACCCATTGCAGGCATTGGGCGCTTTTCTGCATGACCTCTTCGCCGCCTTGCAGTCTCAGGGGACGCAGACAGCCTCGAGCGGGCAGGCAACTGGTAACGGTGGAAACAGTGACGGCAGCGGCAATGCCAATACCAGTTCGGGAGTCTCGAGCGCATCGGGCGGTGAACATCACCATCACGGTGGTGGCCTCGCTAAAATCGAATCAAACTTGCAGAGTCTCATTCAGCAGCTTTCTGCGCCGAGCTCGGGTGCTACGACAACCGATACGACCGGCGCCACGACTGCTGCGACTACCGGCAGTTCAACTACTCCCAGCTCGACTACGCCTGATGCCCAGTTGCAACAGAGCTATCAGAATCTCTTGAGCGCACTTGGCGTAACGAGCAGTTCGTCGACCTTGGGGAGCTTTTTACAGGCCCTTTCGCAGAACCTGTTGGGTCTCGGTAGTTCGGGGAACGTGGTCAACACAAAGGTCTGAGTTTGATCGGAGGGGCTGTTGTCTTTAGCCTTGGCCTCTCCGCTGCTGGACTGGCAATCGTCGCCCGATAGTCAGCAGCTTTACCTATGGCAACGGCAGTCGATCTGCTGTGCCTTTCATTTGCTGCCTTTTCGTCGCATACATGGCATCGTCTGCCTGACGTATCGCGTGCGCAGTAGATTCGGGTGCGGTCATGAACGATACATGTCCGAGGCTTGCTGTGATTCCATAGCCCGCCTCGGTCATCTTCTCGGCAATTGTTGCGCCGAGCTGTCTGCAGCGCAGTCTGGAATCTTCTTCTCCCGTATTCGGCATCAGGATGGCGAACTCGTCGCCGCCAAGGCGGGCGATCGAGTCGGTTTGTCGGCTGTGGTCGCCCAACACATCTGCTAGCAGTTGCAATGCCTGATCACCGACGTGGTGACCTCGCGCATCGTTCAGCGCTTTGAAGTTGTCAAGGTCGAGCATCGCGAGCGTAAACACACCTCCATAACGGTCTAGACGCGCCACTTCGCTGGAGAGAATTGCCTCAAAACTTCGCCGATTGTGCAATGACGTCAAATGGTCATGGGTCGCCAGATCGACCGTCTCGAGATAATTCTCCCGAACGCCCCGCGCCAGAAAGATGGTCAGCGCGGATGCCGCAGCAGCGACGAGCGTATCGGTGACCATAGGACCCATGGAAATGCCTTGCACGACGAAAGTCGTCAGTTGAAGCAAGATCGACAACGCAAAGCCATAAACGATGGCCATCGGTTGCTCGCAATGCAGCGTGATCGCCGCCATTGGAAAAATGTAGATGACGTGCAGGCGAATGTCGGGCGGCGTCAGGATGTCGAGCGCGAACACGACAAACATCTGCAACGTACTGGTGATGAGAACCACCCTTGAGGGGATGGATCCTGGCGTCAATAGGTGGCGCACAAAACGATGTGAAGCGAACTGACTGGTGGACGTCATGACCAGCGGTGGCCGAGCTAATGTTTCAACGGTGCTCATGGTCGAATCGCCGTTCGGCGTCGACAAGGTGGCCGAGCAGAATATGCGAAAGCATGTTGACGCCAATCCCGGCAAAGAGACCGGGCATGAGATACAGCGCGATAGAAAATTCCGACGCAAATATCTTGTCGTCGAATTGGGACGGCGAGGCTTTCGCCAATGCCGTCATATGTTGTAGGAGAAATATATCGACCGCGGCAATGCCGATCAGGATGACACCGAAGAGCAGAACGGTCTTCCGCGAAATGGCTTGCTTCCGCATCAAATAGACGTAGATGCCGATGGGCAGGACAATCGAGAACATGACCAGACTCAAGAAATCCAGCTCAAGGAAAACGCTGTCCATCGACATTCACTCCCTGACGTGCCGACATGGTCATGATTTCGCCATGTGGCGAAATCACTGCATGAATCGGCAAGCACCTTCACTTACTGCAAATATTGAGGCAGGCGGAATTGAGCATCAGTCGGCGCGCCCGGGGTCCAATCGGTCCGGTGCTGCTCATTCAAATCGTCAGTGGATCGTCGCAGCTTTTTCGAAGTCAACCCACTGGCAGCCAATGAGGCTTCAAAAGCCGCTTCGGCCGAGTGATGAAAACCGAACTCGTCCATGACCAGGGCAATGCGATACCAGCCGTC
>CAISUK010000649.1 GCA_903888645.1 uncultured Pseudomonadota bacterium
GTGAGCCTGGAACTGGCTGCCGGACAAGAACGGGAGATTGGCTTTCGCCTCGGTGTCGGCCGCAGTGCCGACGACGCCGGGCGGCTCGTCAAGCGCTTCCGCGGCCCGCTGGCGGCGCGTGGCGCACTCGAAGCCGTATGGCGGCAATGGAACCGCAGCCTCGGCACCGTGCAGGTGGACACGCCGGATCCGGCCGTCAATGTGCTGGCCAATGGCTGGCTGCTCTACCAGACGCTGGCCTGCCGGCTGTGGGCGCGCAGCGGTTTCTACCAATCGGGCGGCGCTTTCGGTTTCCGCGACCAGCTGCAGGACACAATGGCCCTGATCCATGCCGAGCCGGGGCTGTTTCGCGCCCATCTGCTGCGCTGCGCGAGCCGGCAGTTTGTCGAGGGCGATGTCCAGCATTGGTGGCATCCACCGTCCGGGCGGGGCGTGCGCACCCATTGTTCCGACGACTATCTGTGGCTGCCGCTGGCGGTGTGCCGTTATGTGGCGAGTACCGCCGATACCGGCTTGCTCGATGAACAAGTGCATTTTCTCGAAGGCCGCCCGGTCAACCCCGAGGACGATTCCTACTACGACCTGCCGGGCCGCTCGGCCGATGCAGCGAGCATTTATGAACATTGCGTGCGCGCCATCCGCCACGGACTGCGCTTCGGCGAGCACGGCCTGCCGCTAATCGGCTCCGGCGACTGGAACGACGGCATGAATCTGGTCGGCCTGCGCGGCAAGGGCGAAAGTATCTGGCTGGGCTTCTTTCTCTGCGAAGTCCTCAGCCAGTTTTCCAGCATTGCCGTTACCTTTGGCGATCCAGATTTTGCCGACCTTTGCCGTGCCGAAGGCGCCCGGCTGCGGCAGAACATCGAACTGCACGGCTGGGATGGCGAGTGGTATCGCCGCGCCTACTTCGACGACGGCACGCCGCTCGGATCGGCGGGCAACGCGGAATGCCAGATCGACTCGATCTCGCAGAGCTGGTCGGTCCTGTCGGCAGGCGGAGATGGGCAATTCGTCGCGGAAAACGCCTTGCGTGATCACCGCTCCCGCTGCGCCATGGAAGCGGTCGACGCGCGCCTGGTGCGCCGCGACAACGCACTGATGCAACTGCTCGATCCACCCTTCGACAATTCCACGCTCGACCCCGGCTACATCCGCGGCTACGTGCCTGGCGTCAGGGAAAACGGCGGCCAATACACCCATGGCGCGATCTGGGCAGCGATGGCTTTCGCGGCCTTGGGCGAGGGCGAGCGCGCCTGGGAATTGCTGGCCATGATCAACCCGGTCAACCACGCCCGCACTGTCGAGCAAATCGCCACCTACAAAGTCGAACCGTATGTCATAGCCGCCGACGTTTATGCCAATGCGCCGCACATCGGCCGCGGCGGCTGGAGCTGGTACACGGGCTCGGCCGGCTGGCTCTACCGGCTGGTCGTCGAATCGCTGCTCGGCTTGCGCCTGGCCGGCGAAAAGTTGCACATCGAACCCTGCCTGCCAGCGGACTGGCGCAGCTTCAAGATGCACTATCGATATCGCGAGACCTTCTACCATATCGTAGTCACGCAAGAGCCGGCCAACGCGGATGACGACGCCGGCGTGACCAGCGTCTCGGTCGACGGCATCGTGCAGGACGACAACGCAGTGACCTTGCGCGATGATCAACAGCCGCACGCGGTCACGGTCAATGTGCGATGCCGCACAGACGCCTCCGGGCGCCGCGAATAACCTCTCCTTGACAAACGAACCGGGCAACAAAACCGTGGGAAGACAAGGCTGATGAAATACGAATTCGTCATTCCGGCGCAGGCCGGAATCCAGTGGTTACCACACACAGATCTGCAGCGCCTCACTGGATCCCGGCCTGCGCCGGGACGACGGATGGTTGGCTCGGCATTCCGCCGCAGGATGGAATTTGAATTCGTCTTTCCGGCAAAGGCCATGCCATGAAATTCAAGGACTACTACGAAACGGTCGGGGTGCCGCGCAGCGCGACGCAGGACGAAATCAAGCGCGCCTATCGCAAGCTCGCCCGCAAATATCACCCCGACGTCAGCAAGGATCCTGACGCCGAAGCCCGCTTCAAGGAACTCGGCGAGGCCTACGCGGTATTGAAGGATCCCGAGAAACGCGTCGCCTACGATCAAATGGGCAGCGAGTGGAAGGCCGGCCAGGACTTCCAGCCGCCGCCCGGCTGGGACAACGGCTTCGAGTTTCGCGGTCGCGAATTCGCTGGCACCGATGGCTTCGAGCATAGCGACTTTTTCGAGTCGCTATTCGGACGACATACCCGGGGCGCCGAACAGGCATCGCGAAATGCCCGCGGCCGCGATCATCACGCCAAGGTGCTCATCGAGCTCGAAGATGCTTATCGCGGCGCGCAGCGCAGCATTTCCCTGCGCACGCCGGTGGTCGACGCCACCGGACATGCCACGATGCAGGAGCGCCACCTCGACGTCAGCATCCCCAAGGGCATTCGCGCCGGTCAGCACTTGCGCCTCTCCGGTCAGGGTCTGGCGGGAGCAGGCGGCGGCCCGACCGGCGACTTGTACCTGGAGATCGGCTTCAATCCGCATCCGCTGTATCGCGTCGATGGCCACGACGTACTGTTCGATCTGCCATTGGCTCCCTGGGAAGCGGCACTCGGCTGTTCGCTGACCGTTCCGACGCCGGATGGGCCGGTGCAACTGACCATCCCGGCGGGCTCTGCAGCAGGCCGCCAATTGCGCCTCAAAGGCAAAGGCATTCCCGGCAACCCGCCCGGCAATCTCTATGCCGTCCTGACGATCGCCCTGCCACCGGCCGTCAGCACCAGCGACAAGGAAGCCTACCAGGCCATGGCCAAGGTTTTCGCCGCCGATCTGGCTTTCCAGCCGCGCGCGCACATGAAAGGTTGATGCCAAATGAACAATCCGGAAAGATACCCCGCCAGCGGTCTGGTCGTCGAAGAGGAACTCCGTCTGACATTGCCGGAACTCTGCCAGGCCTGCCGCGCCAGCGAGGATCACGTCATCGGCTGGGTCGTCGAAGGCGTCCTCGAACCCATCGGCGCGGCGCCGCAGGAGTGGCGCTTCACCGGCCAGTCGTTGCGGCGCGCCAGGCTGGCCCTATGGCTCGCCAGCGACATGGAAGTGAACCCGCCGGGCGTCGCCATCGCCCTGGATCTGCTCGATGAAATCGCCGCCCTGCAAGCGCGGCTGCACCGTGCCGGCGCCCGCTGGCAGCCAAGCTAGGGCTCATGGGAACCGGAGAGTATTCCGATCGAGAAATTTCAACTCACGGTAGTTCATTGACTGCGGTTGGCTACCGTCGCGCACGAACTCAGGCCACGTCGCCCTTCTCGATCGCGCCGAGCAACTGCAGCACGGCGGCACTCCCATCGTCGCGATCCAGATACGCCAGCGGCGTCTGCCCGTCGAGTCCGGGATGGGCAGTGCGCAGCCATTCGGAAGTTCGCTCCGCGGAACCCAATACCGTCGATGCCCGGCTGTAAATCATGGCAATCATGGCCAGGTTGGTGGAAGGCAACGGACCAGTATTGGAAGTCATGACAGGAATACCGCTTGGTTGAAAGCGCATAGTTTATCGCGACCGCATTGCGCCCAACCCACAAAGCTCCATCTCCCAAAAAATATTTGGCCGTCATTCCGTTGAAAAACGGAATCCAGTGACCACGGTGCACCGGGTTGTAGCGCATCGCTGGGTCCCGGCCTTCGCCGGGAAGACGGGCGCTGGAACCTCGTTCCGAATTATTCGAACGGCATCCCCCCTGCAATTGACCGTCATTCCGTTGAAAACCGGAATCCAGTAACCACGGTGCGCCGGGGCTGTAGCGCATCGCTGGGTCCCGGCCTTCGCCGGGAAGACGGGTAATGGGCGCGCATTCCAGTCAAACTGGACAGTGATTCCAAAGAAAC
>CAISUK010000650.1 GCA_903888645.1 uncultured Pseudomonadota bacterium
CACCAGGGCGCGCCAAGGCCGGTGAAAGCCGGCACCAGATGGATGGCGCCGGCATCCGGCACCGAAGCTGCGAGTGCCTCCACGTCGGCTGAAGACTTGACGATGCCGAGCCCGTCGCGCAACCATTGCACGACCGCGCCACCCATGAAGACGCTGCCTTCGAGCGCGTAGTCGACGCTACCGCCGATATTCCAGGCGATGGTAGTCAGCAAACGATTGGTCGAAGTGACCGCATTGCGGCCGGTGTTGAGCAGCATGAAGCAACCGGTGCCGTAGGTGTTCTTGGCCATGCCTGGCGACAGGCAAGCCTGGCCGAAGGTGGCTGACTGCTGGTCGCCGGCGATACCTGCAATCGGAATTGCGGCCCCGAACAAATGGCTCACGCACTCGCCGACCACCTCGCTGCTGCCGTGCACTTGCGGCAGCAGTTCCGCCGGAATGTCAAACAGTCGCAGGAGGTCGTCGTCCCAGGCGAGCGTGTGGATGTTGTATAGCAGGGTGCGCGAAGCGTTCGACGGATCGGTGACGTGCAGACGGCCGCCGGAGAGATTCCAGACCAGCCAGGCGTCGATGGTGCCGAAGGCCAGTTCGCCGCGCTCAGCGCGTACCCGGGCGTCGGGAATATGGTCGAGCAGCCACTGCAGTTTGGTGGCGGAGAAATAGGCATCGAGGAGCAGACCGGTCTTTGCCTGGATCGCTGGCTCATGTCCGGCGGCGCGAAGTTCGTCGCATATCGGTGCTGTGCGTCGGTCTTGCCAGACGATGGCTGGCGCCAGTGGCCGGCCGCTGGCGCGATCCCAAAGCACGGTCGTCTCGCGCTGGTTGGTGATGCCGACAGCCGCCAATTGCCCGGCGTCTATGCCAGCGTTGGCGATGGCGGTGCGCGCCACGGCGAGCTGGCTCGCCCAGATTTCTGCGGCGTCGTGCTCGACCCAACCCGGTTGCGGAAAATGTTGTTGAATTTCCTGCTGCGCGGCACCGCGGATATTGCCGTCGACAGCGAAGACCATGGCCCGCGAACTAGTGGTCCCCTGGTCAAGCGCCAGCACGAATTCCTTTGTCATCTTCTTGGCGAGTCCGCTGAGTTTGCTTGGCTGAAGTAGACCATTGGCAACGTCGGCGGTCAATCCGTCTTGAAAATGCCGCTGCCGGCCCCCATTTCCGAGGCATTGCCAAATTACCGGGATGCCTTCCATGCGCCTTGACAAACTTACCACCAAATTCCAGCAGGCTCTGGCTGACGCGCAGAGCATCGCTGTCGGCAACGACCAGCAGTTCATCGAACCGCAGCACTTGTTGCTGGCCTTGCTCAACCAGGAGGATGGTGGGACGGCCTCGCTATTGCAACGCGCTGGCGCCAATGTCGCACCGCTGAGGGCGGCTCTGGGCAAGTCGCTCGAACGCTTGCCCAAGGTCGAGGGACATGGCGGCGAAACGACCGTTGGCCGCGATCTCAACAACCTGTTCAACCTTACCGACAAGGAGGCGCAGAATGCTGGCGATCAGTTCATCGCCTCGGAGATGTTTCTTCTGGCACTGTCCGGCGACAAGGGCGAGGCGGGCCGGCTGCTCAAGGAACATGGCCTGCAACGCAAGGCGCTGGAGGAGGCCGTCAAGGCGGTGCGTGGTGGTCAGGCAGTCGATTCGCAGGAAGGTGAAGGCAAGCGCGAATCGCTGAAAAAATACTGTATGGACCTGACCGAACGGGCGCGGCAAGGCAAGCTCGATCCGGTCATCGGCCGCGACGACGAGATACGCCGCGCCATCCAGATCCTGCAACGGCGCACCAAGAACAATCCGGTGCTGATCGGCGAGCCGGGCGTCGGCAAGACCGCCATCGTCGAAGGACTGGCGCAGCGCATCATCAACGACGAAGTTCCGGAAACGCTGAAGGGTAAGCGCGTACTTTCGCTAGATATGGCGGCGCTGCTGGCCGGTGCCAAGTATCGCGGCGAATTCGAAGAGCGGCTCAAGGCCGTGCTCAAGGAGATCGCCCTCGACGAGGGCCGCATCATCGTCTTCATCGACGAGTTGCACACCATGGTCGGCGCCGGCAAGGCCGAAGGCGCCATCGATGCCGGCAACATGCTCAAGCCGGCGCTGGCACGCGGCGAACTGCATTGCATCGGCGCGACCACGCTGGACGAATATCGCAAATACATCGAAAAGGATGCGGCCCTGGAGCGACGCTTCCAGAAGGTGCTGGTCGATGAGCCATCGGTGGAATCGACCATCGCCATCCTCCGTGGCCTGCAGGAGAAATACGAGCTGCATCATGGCGTCGACATCACCGACCCGGCCATCGTCGCCGCGGCGGAACTGTCGCACCGTTACATCACCGACCGTTTCCTGCCTGACAAGGCCATCGACCTGATCGACGAGGCGGCGGCCAAGATCCGCATGGAAATCGACTCCAAGCCCGAGTCGATGGACAAGCTCGATCGGCGCCTGATCCAGTTGAAGATCGAGCGCGAGGCGGTACGCAAAGAAAAAGATGCGGCCTCGATCAAGCGCATGGCATTGATCGAGGATGAGATCAAGCGTTTCGACAAGGAATACTCCGATCTCGACGAAATCTGGAAGGCCGAGAAGGCGCATGTGCAAGGCTCGGCCCACATCAAGGAAGAGATCGACAAGCTGCGTGCGCAAATGGCCGAGTTGCAGCGCAAGGGGCAGCTCGACAAAGTCGCCGAGATTCAATACGGCAAACTGCCGCAACTCGAGTCGCAACTCAAGGCTGCCGAGAAATCCGGTGAGTCGCGGCAACCGAACAAGTTATTGCGCACGCAAGTCGGCGCCGAGGAAATCGCCGAGGTCGTCTCGCGCTCGACCGGCATTCCGGTGAGCAAGATGATGCAGGGCGAGCGCGAAAAGCTGCTCAAGATGGAAGATCAATTGCATAAACGCGTGGTTGGTCAGGATGAAGCCGTGCGCTTGGTCGGCGATGCCATTCGCCGCTCGCGCGCCGGACTATCCGACGAGAACCGCCCCTATGGTTCGTTCCTGTTTCTCGGGCCCACCGGTGTCGGCAAGACCGAGCTGTGCAAGGCGCTGGCCGAGTTCCTGTTCGATGCCGAAGACCACCTGATCCGCATCGACATGAGCGAGTTCATGGAGAAGCATTCGGTGGCGCGGCTGATCGGCGCGCCGCCGGGCTACGTCGGTTACGAGGAGGGCGGCTACCTGACTGAACAGGTGCGCCGCAAGCCCTATTCGGTGATCCTCTTCGACGAGGTAGAGAAGGCTCATCCCGATGTCTTCAACGTGCTGCTGCAGGTGCTCGATGACGGGCGCATGACCGATGGTCAGGGCCGTACCGTAGACTTCAAGAACACGGTGATCGTCATGACCTCCAACCTCGGCTCGCATATGATCCAGCAGATGTCCGGCGACGATTACCAGGTCATCAAGCTGGCGGTGATGGGCGAGGTGAAGCTGCATTTCCGTCCCGAGTTCGTCAATCGCATTGACGAGATCGTGGTCTTCCATGCGCTGGACCAGAAGCATATCGCCGGCATCGCCCGCATCCAGCTTGGCTATCTCGAAAAACGCCTGGCCCGTCTGGACATGAAACTAGAAATCGACGATGCGGCGATTGCCGAGCTGGCCACGGCCGGTTTCGATCCGGTGTTTGGCGCGCGACCGCTCAAGCGGGCAATTCAGGAACGGCTGGAAAATCCCCTGGCGCGGCTGATTCTCGAAGGCAAGTTCGCCGCCAAGGACACGATTCATGCCTCGGCACAGAAGGGGCAGATCTGCTTCGCGAAAGTCTGAGCGATCTGTCTCAGCCAAACTCGCCGTAACGGTGGCAAACGACCAGATGGTCATTTACCATGCCGACCGCCTGCATCAGCGCGTAGCAGATGGTCGGCCCGACGAACTTGAAGCCGCGCCGCGAAAGATCTTTCGACAGCGCTTCGGCAAGCGGAGTCTTCGCCGGAACCTCAACCATCGTTCGCCAGTTGTTGCGGGTGGGTCGGCCGTCAACGAAACCCCACAGATAAGCGTCCAGGCTACCGAACTCTGCTTTCAATTGCAGGACGGCACGCGCGTTGGCGATGGTCGCGGCGATCTTGAGACGGTTGCGGACGATGCCCGGATCGGCCAGCAATCTTTCGACGTTGGCATCTCCGAAACTGGCAATCTTTTCCGCGTCGAATTCGGCAAAGGCGCGCCGATAATTTTCACGTTTGCGCAGAATCGTTAGCCACGACAGTCCGGCCTGCGCGCCTTCGAGAATCAGGAACTCGAACAGGCTGCGATCGTCGTGGAGCGGCACGCCCCATTCGTTGTCGTGATAGGCAACATAAAGCGGATCGTCGCCGCACCACGGGCATCTCGGCAGCGCCACGGCGGCGTCAGTTCAGTACCAGTACGCCGCGCTTCAGGCCGGAATCTTCCGGGTGTTGTGAAATGACGAAGCCGAGGCTGGATACGAACTTGATCATCCGGGAATTTTCCGAGAGGAAATCGCCGTTCATGTACTTCAGGCCGCTCTCCCGTGCGGCATCGATCAGTACCCCCATCAGCCGTCGTGCCAGCCCTTTGCCCTGCCAGGCGTCGGCAACGACGATCGCGAACTCGCAGGACTCGCCATCGGGATTGGTCGCATAGCGGACCACGCCGACTTCCTGCTCGTGGCCGTCCTTGTCGAACAGGGCGACGAAGGCCATCTCCCGGTCGTAATCAATCTGGGTAAGACGGGTCAACTGCGACTGGGTCAGTTCGCGGATGGTGTTCATGAAACGGAAGTATTTGGATTCGGTCGATAACCCCTGGACGAATTCCTGTTCTATGTCGGCATCCTCGGGACGGATCGGTCGGATCGTCATGATGCCGCCATCCTGTTGCTGGTAGCGTGTGAGCAGATGGGACGGGTACGGGTGGATCGCCATGTGGTCATAGCGATTGGCGGTGAGCGGCATGTTTTCTATGCGGATACTGGCGTCGACGGCCACTGCGCCATCCTCGTCGACGATCAGCGGGTTGATGTTCATGGCATGTATCCAGGGCAACTCGCAGATCATTTCCGAAACGCGCAGGAGCACTGCCTCAAGCGACTCAAGACTGACCGGCGGCATGTTGCGAAACTCGCCGAGGCGCGCTGCTGCTTGCGTTGAAGCCAGCATGTCGGCGACCAGAAAACTGTTCAGGGGTGGCAGGGCAACGGCACGCTCGTGGCCTCTTTCAGCGCCGACGCCGCCGGGTGCAATCGAAATCGTCGGGCCGAAGATCGCGTCGCGGAACATGCCGACCATCAACTCACGACCGTTGGGCTTGATGATCATGGGCTCGATGGCGATGCCGTTGATATGCGCGTCGGGTCGGTTGCGGCGAACTTCTTCGCTGATCTCCTGATAGGCGTCGCGGACGCTGGCGAGATTATTGAGATTCAGGCGGACGCCGCCGGAGTCGGTCTTGTGCGTGATCTGCGGCGAATCGATTTTCATCACTACCGGCAGGCCGATCTCCTCGGCCAGCACCATTGCTTCCGACGCCGAACGCGCGACCACGGTCTGTGCGATGGGAATATGGAAGGCCGCCAGCAGCGCCTTCGATTCCATTTCATTGAGTATCTTGCGCCCCTCCATCAGTGCCGTCTCGATGACCAGGCGAGCTGACTCGAGACGCGGTGCGATGTGGTCGGCGATTGACGGCGGCGTTTGCATCAGCAACTTCTGATTGCGGTAGTAGGCGGAGATGTGCGAGAACAGTTCGACACCGGGTTCCGGCGTACGGAAGGTCGGGATGCCGGCACCACGGAAGAGCAGTCTTGCCTCGCGCACCTGTTCTTCGCCCATCCAGCAGGTCACTACCGGCTTGTCGGTTTTGCCTGCCTGCTCGATCACGACACGTGCTGCCTGGGTCGGATCGGTCATTGCCTGCGGCGTCAGGATGGTGAGGACGCCGTCGACGCCGTCGTCTTCGACGCAAGCCGCAATCGCCACCGCAAAGCGATCAGGTTCGGCATCGCCGACCAAGTCGATCGGATTGGATTTCGACCAGGCTTGCGGCAGCGCTGCATCCAGCTTGTTGATGGTTGCCTGCGAAAAGTGCGCCAGCGGAATATCGATGTCGGCAGCATGATCGGCGGCCATCACACCCGGTCCGCCGCCATTGGTGATGATGGCGAGCCGGTTGCCGCGCGGGTGAAAGTGTGAAAACAGGGCATTCGCCGCGGCATATAACTGGTCCATCGTCTTGACGCGGATGACGCCGGCGCGGCGTAGTGCGGCATCGAAGACGTCATCTGCACCGACCAGCGCACCGATGTGTGAAAAGGCCGCTTTTTCCCCGGCTGCGTAACGGCCGACTTTGAGCAGTACCACCGGTTTGCAACGGGCTGCCGCGCGCAGGGCGCTCATGAAGCGTCGCGAATTCTTTATGCCTTCGATGTAGAGAAGGATGTTTTCGGTTTTCGGGTCGGCGACCAGATAGTCGAGGATCTCGCCGAAGTCGACGTCGCTGGAGCCACCCAGCGAGACCACCGACGAGAAGCCGACATTGTTGGGCAGCGCCCAATCGATCATCGCCGTGCACAAGGCGCCTGACTGCGAGACAAAACCAATGGTGCCCGCGTTGGCGCTGCCATGGGCAAAGGTCAGATTGACGCCGCTGCCGGGGCGCATGATGCCGAGACAATTGGGGCCGAGAAGGCGCAGGCGGTGACGCCGCGCATTCTCGACGGCGGCGCGTTCCAGCGAGGCGCCGCGCGACCCGGTTTCGCTGAATCCTCCGGAAATGATGATGGCGGTGCGCGTGCCAGCGCGACCGCAAGCCTCGACGATGCCGGGAACGGTGGCTGCCTTGGTACAAATGACGGCGAGATCGAGTCGCTGCGGAATGGATTCGACAGAATCGTAGCTCTTTTCGCCGAACACTTTATCGTGAGCGGGATTGACGAAATAAAGCTTGCCCTTGTAGCCAGTGTCGAGCATGTTGCGGACGAGCGTCGCACCCACCGAACCTGGCGATTCCGAGGCGCCGATGATGCCAATCGATTTTGGTTCGAATAGCGGCGTCAGATAATGCTGCTCGTAGTTCATGATATGGGCTTTCTAGCGCCAGTTCAAACGGCGAAAATGAGAATGTTGCAGTGCAGCGAAGGATACCATTATAGGTGCCTGGACCGTGTGATAATGCTCACATGACTGAAGGTCGGACGACGTGGCAGCGCAGAAAACTGTTGCTGAATCGCTCGCTCAAGATGTCCCGCTCCCTGGTTCTTCCAGCCTGCTGCGAGGGTCAAGTTTCTGCGCTCCTGCGCCATTAGAGGTCTTGAATCTGCCATCGGCATGATGCAATTCTAGTTGCCGGGATGGATCGCGATCAGCGAAAATCATACGCGACATGGATGCAAATCAGATTATCGAAGCTTCGCCGTGGATAGTCCGTTTCGCCGGTTTGTTTCCGGCCGGCGGACGAATCCTCGATCTCGCTTGCGGCGGTGGTCGCCACGCCAGCTTCCTGGCTTCGCGTGGCCATCCAGTCGAGGCGGTCGACCGGGATGCCGCGGCGCTGGCCCGGCTGCAAGGGATCGACGGCATTGCAACGCGGCATGCCGATCTCGAGGGCGGACCCTGGCCGTACTTCGGCCAGAGCTTTGCCGGTATCGTCGTCAGCAACTACCTCTTTCGGCCGCTGCTGCCGCATCTGCTTCGCGCACTTGGCGAAGGTGGGGTGCTGATCTACGAGACCTTCATGGTTGGCAACGAGCGTTTTGGCCGCCCGACCAACCCGGCTTATCTACTGCGTTCCGGAGAATTGCTCGACTTGGTACAGCGGCGACTCACCGTCGTCGCCTTCGAGCAGGGCGAAGTCGATCAACCAAAACCGGCCACGGTGCAAAGAATCTGTGCGATGCGTGGCGGCGTCGGCCAACTTCCGCTCATGCCTTCAACAGAATTGAAGCAGCGAGACGTGCTATGCCTGACGGCGTGAGATCGTCGGTCGCGAACACCTCGTTTGCTAAGGCGAATCCACTGTAATTCTCGCGTTGCGAACGCCGGTAGTGCGGATCGTAGTGTTTTTGCAGCAATTCGTTCACGAGCGTCGGCCAGTCGGCTGCTTCGATCAGTTGCTGCCAATGGGCCAGGATTTCGTTGCTTTGCATGCCTTGCAGACGGTCCAGATTTTCGCCGAGCCAACGCGGATTGCGCAGGAAATAGTCATAGTCGCGGAGGAGAAATTCGACCCGTGCCGGCAGCGTTGCGTCGATGCGCAGGCAGGAGCCGCAGCGCATGCTTTCCAGCAGCGCATCAGGTAATTGCAGCGAACCGATCCGCCGCGACTCGGCTTCGATGAACACCGGTAGTTGCGGGTCCAGCTTGCCTAATTCGACCGCCAGGCGGGTTTCAAAAGCGCGCTGAGATGGTTGCGCTGCGTCGGGCAAAGAGCCCAGCACCGAGCCTTTATGCGCGGCAATTTCCTCTAGGTGCAGCACTTGCGCGCCTCTGCCGGTCAGCGCATCGAGCAGGCGGCTCTTGCCGCTGCCTGTGGCACCGCAGATGATCCGAAAGTTAAATTGCCCTGGTAGTTTCTTCAGACGTTCGATGCACTCGCGGCGCCAGGATTTGTAGCCGCCTTCGAGGCGCTGCGCGTCCCAGCCGATCTGCCGCAGGACGTGGGTGAAGGCGCCGCTGCGCTGGCCGCCGCGCCAGCAATAGATCAGCGGCCGCCAGTCGCGCGGCCGTTCGAGAAAAAGTCGCTCGACATGCGCGGCAATATTGCGGGCCACCAGCACGGCGCCGATCTTGCGTGCCTCGAACGGCGAAACCTGCTTGTAGAGCGTACCGACGCGTATGCGCTCTTCATTGTTCAGCACCGGGGCACTTAATGCGCCGGGCAGGTGGTCGTCGGCATACTCGGCGGGCGAGCGGACATCGATGATCTCGTCAAATTCGCCGAGCTGTGCTACGGTAGCCAGCCCTTGCGGCTGTCTTATTGTCATTGACCATGCCCGAAATCAAACTGACCCAATTCTCCCACGGCGGCGGCTGCGGCTGCAAAATCGCCCCGGCCGTGCTCAGCGAAATCCTCGCCGCCGCGCCCGGTCCGTTCCGCATCATGCCAAAGGAATTGCTGGTCGGCACCGAGACCAGCGACGACGCCGCCGTCTATCAACTCAACGACGAGCAGGCCATCGTCGCCACCACTGACTTTTTTACGCCGATTGTCGACGATCCCTTCGATTTCGGCCGGATCGCCGCGACCAACGCGCTGTCCGACGTTTATGCCATGGGCGGCACTCCGATTTTCGCGCTGGCACTGGTCGGCATGCCGCTCGACAAGCTGCCGGTGGAGGCGATCCGGCGCATTCTGGATGGCGGTGAAAGCGTCTGCCGCGAGGCCGGGATACCCATAGCAGGCGGCCATTCGATCGACGTTCTGGAACCGATCTACGGCCTGGTGGCGCTGGGCGTCGTGCATCCGCAGCGCGTGAAAAAGAACAGCGCCGCTCAGGCCGGTGACCTGCTGATTCTGGGCAAGCCGCTGGGTATCGGCATACTCTCGGCAGCCTTGAAAAAAGGTTTGCTGTCGGCCGATGGCTATGCCGCCATGATCGATTCGACAACGCGCCTCAACACGCCGGGCATCGGCCTGTCGCCAATGGAAGACGTCCATGCCGTGACCGACGTGACCGGTTTCGGCCTGGCTGGCCATCTGCTGGAAATCTGTCGTGGTTCGCAATTGGCCGCCGAAGTCGATTTCGCCAAATTACCGTTGCTGGAGGAAGCCCGGCGTCATGTTCAGGCCGGCATCGTCACCGGCGCTTCTGGAAGGAACTGGAAAAGCTACGGCGCCGAAATCGGCCTTGCCGATGGGATGGCGGAATGGCAGCAGAGAATCGTTACCGATCCGCAGACCAGCGGCGGTTTGCTGGTGTCCTGCGCTCCGGAAGCGGCGGAAGCGGTATTGGCCCTGTTCAGGGCCGAGGGATTCAGCGAAGCAGCGGTGATCGGAACAATGACTGAGGCATCGCCGGCAACGCCGCGGCTCAGGGTTTCTTGAGAAGCGGTTGCAGCGCCGGCCAGATGTTATCGACAATGTTGGGTTGAAATGCCGCCGTGGGATGCAGGCCGTCAGGCTGAAAAGCTTCCGGCCGGTCGGCAAATCCGGCCAGCAGGAACGGCACCAGAGGGGTCTTGGTGCGTCGCGCCAGATCGCCGTAGGTCTGCTCGAAGCCGCGCACGTAGTCCGGCCCATAGTTGGGCGGCAGGCGGATACCGGCAATAATGACTTCGGCATGAGCGGCGCGACTGGCGACGATCATGGCCTGCAGGTTGGCGCGCATGGCTGCGACGGGCAGGCCGCGCAGGCCGTCGTTGGCCCCCAGCGCGATAATGACGATGGCAGGTTTGAATTGCTGGAGGGCCGCCGGCAGCCGACTGCGCCCGCCGGCCGAAGTTTCGCCGCTGATGCTGGCATTGACGACGTTGTAGGGAAATTGCTCTTTTTGCAGGCGTTGCCCGAGAAGGCTCGGCCAGCTTTGCGCCTGGCTGATGTCATAGCCAGCCGACAGGCTGTCGCCGAATACGAGTATGGATTTGTCGTTTGTACCGGCGAATGTCGCGGTGGCAAACCCGGCGCCAAAGCCGGAAATCAGGTACAACAACAGGACGACAATTAATTTGGATAGTTTGGTCATGTCAGACGAAGCGCAAGAAGGGCCGGTTATCGAGGCCGAGAAGTTGGTCAAGGAAGTGCCGAGCGGCGATGGCAGTCTGGTCATTCTGCACGAGATTTCCTTCAGCGTGCAGGCCGGTGAGGCGGTGGCCGTGGTCGGCGCGTCCGGTTCCGGCAAGTCCACACTGCTCGGCTTGCTCGCCGGGCTGGATGTGCCGAGCCGGGGTTGCGTGCGCATTGTCGGCCAGGACATCACGGCGCTCGACGAAGATGCACGGGCGGCCTTGCGCGGTCGTTTGCTTGGCTTCGTCTTTCAGTCTTTTCAACTGCTGCCTGCCTTGACGGCGCTCGAAAACACCATGCTGCCGCTGGAGCTGGCCGGGCGCGGCGATGCTCTTGCCGTGGCGACGGAGATGCTCGTTCGGGTCGGTCTCAAGGACCGCCTGAAACACTATCCCAAGCACCTCTCCGGCGGCGAGCAGCAGCGCGTTGCTTTGGCGCGTGCCTTCGCGATGCGGCCGCGCCTGCTGATGGCCGACGAGCCGACCGGCAATCTCGACGCGGCGACCGGCTCCGAAATCATCGACCTGATGTTCGCCATGAACCGGGAAGCTGGCACCACGCTGATTCTCGTCACTCATGACAATGCCTTGGCGGCGCGCTGTCACCGTATCCTACGACTGACCGCCGGTCGTCTCGAGGATTGAGCGGGCAGCGGCGACACCGCTCCTGACGGCGCTTTCGAGCGTCGCCGGATAAGCTGAGGCCACGTAATCGCCGGCCAGGTAAAGGCCGGCAAGCGGTGTGACGGCGGCGGGTCTTTGCAGGTTCGGCGTGCAGGCAAAGGTGGCGCGCTTTTCAACGATCAGGCGCGACCATTTCGGTGTCGGTAGATCCTTGACTACCGTGCCGATTTCGCCATGAATTTCCGTCAGCAACTGCTCCGGCGGCAGTGATTGCCAAGGCCCGGAAGCGCTGATCACAGCGGCGATCAAGCCGCGCTGACCGGTCAGCCGACCACGGTCGAATAGCCACTGTGCATGGCCGCGAGTCAATCCGAGCATCGGCTTCGCCAACTGGATGTCATGGGGATAGGCAAGGTAGGCGGTGGCTATCGGCTCGTGACGCAATGCTTCGGTCATTTTCAAGGACTGCGCCAGCGCTGGCAGATCACCCAGCAGCGGGGCCAGGTGGTAGGGCGCGACGGCGATGATGACGTGGCCGAACACGTCCATGCCCTGGTCATGCGAAACTTCGAATCCGTTTGGCGTCGGCGCGATCCGTTTGACGCCGCATTCGGTGCGCACTGACCCCTGGTGCGCTGTCACGTAAGCGGCCGCCGGCTCGGGAAACAGGGCACTGAGATCGACCGCCGGGTAGAGCATGTCGCTGGCGGCACGCGGTCCGGCCAGGCTGTCTTTCAGGACGCTGGCGAACACCTGTGCCGATGCGGTCACCGGCGGCGTATTGAGCGCGGCTACGCAGAGCGGCTCCCAAAGATGGCTGCGCACTGCCTGCGGTTGCCGATGCAAATCGAGCAAATGCGCGACGGTGGTGTCCTCGACGAGGCGAAAACCACTGCGCTTGAGTTTCCGCATGAACCGCAGCGCGGCAAGGCGTTGGGGCAGCGAAAGGGTCGCGCCGAGCAGCGCGGCGGCCATATGCATGGGCTCCGGCAGATTCGGCGCGCGCAGGCTGAAACCGTCGGCGAACGAAAGTTCGAGGCACTGCCGGGAAAGCAGTCGGCTGGCATCGGCACCGATGACTTGCAGTAGCCGTAACAATTCGACGTAAGCACCCACTAGCAGGTGCTGACCATTGTCGACAGGCAGACCGTTCAGTTCCACGCGACGAGCCCGGCCGCCGAGCACTCGTGAAGATTCAAATACGGTGACGGGAATTCCGGCCACGGCAAGTTCCACGGCGGCGGCGAGGCCGGCATAACCACCGCCGACGATGGCGACGTCAGCGGCTTTAGCGAACCCCGGGCCGCTCAATTCCTGACCCACGTCCACCAGGCGATCAGCAGTTTGCGGATCGGCGTCAGCGAGGTGCGCCGGTCGAGCACTTGAAAATCGTCGCGGCGAATCTCCTCCAGCAACTTATGATAGATGGCAGCCATGACCAGACCGGTGCGCTGCGCCTTGCGATCTCCGGCCGGCAACTGACTCATCGCGCTTGCATAGTAGGATTCGGCGCGCTCGGCCTGGAATGCCATCAGCTTGCGGAAGTTGTCGCTATAACGGGCGTGCTCGATGTCGTCGAGACTCACCCCGAATCGCGCCAGTTCGTCTTCAGGCAGGTAGAGGCGGCCGCGCCGGGCGTCTTCGCCG
>CAISUK010000651.1 GCA_903888645.1 uncultured Pseudomonadota bacterium
CGTTGCCCATAGGCCTCAACTGTCGCGGCAAGGCCGTCGATGGCCACAATGCGGCAGGGCACGGCCAAGCACATGTCAAGCCGCTTCGGCCAGGCGCGGCGCATACCAGCCATGCGCCGACAGTTCGTCGAGGACGCGGCTGACCAATTCGGGTACGCAGGCGGCAATGAGTGGCGTCATTTCCAGCGACAACGCAAAACTCTCGGGCTGGACGCCAATGACGACGGCCTCTTTCGGCGTATGCCCGGCGAATTCCAGGCTGGCCAGCACGTCAGGCAGACCGATCATGTGCGGCGACAACTTGGACCGGAAGAACACCGGAATCTCGGCGCCGGCCAGACGCACCATCTCGCCCGGCTTTTTGCCGGCGAGCAGGGCATCGACGACGATCAGCAAATCGACATCGATGAGTTGGTCGAACAGTTCCATGCCGCAAGTGCCGCCATCCACCAACTCTACTTCGGGCGGCAAGGCATAGTCCTGCAGCGCCTCGATGACGCGCACGCCAACAGCTTCGTCGCCAAGCAGGACGTTGCCGATACCGAGGACAACGACGCGCATCAACTGGCCTTGATGCGGATGGTCGAGGCGTTTTCCACGTCGGTGGCGTGAATCGCGCAAGCGATGCAGGGATCGAAGGAATGCACGGTGCGCAGCACTTCCAGCGGCAACTCCGCGTCGGCAACCGGGTTGCCGAGCAGCGAGGCCTCGTACGGACCCGGCTCGTCCTTTTCATTGCGCGGGCAGGCGTTCCAGGTGGACGGCACCACGCATTGGTAGTTCTTGATCTTGCCGTCGGCGATGACCACCCAGTGCGACAGCACACCGCGCGGCGCCTCGTGGAAGCCGACGCCCATCTGTTCGCCCTTCGGGAACTCCGGCTTGTTGAAAGTAGCGACATCGCCCTTGGCAATATTTCCAACCAGCGCCTGCCATTGGTCCGCCAGCATATCCACCTGTACCGCGCAGGAAATGGCGCGTGCCGCGTGGCGACCGATGGTCGAATGCATGGCGTCGAGGCCCACCTTGGTCTTGGCCAACGCGGACACCGTGTCCAAGGCCAGCGTGGCGTATTTCTTGGTCGGCTCATGTCCTGCCGCCAGCATATTCACTACCCGTGCCAGCGGCCCGACCTGGGCCGGCTTGCCGTAGAAAGTCGGCGATTTCAGCCACGAGTATTTGCCGTTGTCCTGGAAGTCGGTGTAATTGGGCTTGGTCTCGCCCTTGTAGGGATGCAGCGGCTTTTCTTCGCTGTAGTCGTACCAGGAATGCTTGACCGATTCCTCGACGCCCTTGCCCCAGAACTCGTCGTTGAAGCTCGTGATCGGTTTGTAGGCAGCGAGGTTGCCGCCCGGAACGTAGCCACCAGGCAAGAGGAATTTTGTCCCCTTGGTGTCCTGGGGCAGGTCCGGCACGGAAAGATAATTGGTGACACCGGCACCGTACTTGGTCCAATCGGCGTAGTGGGCGCCGACGGCTGCCACATCGATCAGGTAAACGTTCTTGACGAAGTCCGCCAACTCGTCGATCCAGCCCTTGACCGCCAGCAAACGTTCAACCGTCAGCACCGATTGGGAGTCCGTGGAAATGGGGTTGGAGACGCCGCCGACCGCCAGGTTCTGGATGTGCGGGGTCTTCGAACCGAGGATGGAAACGATCTTGTTGGCCTTGCGCTGCACGTCGAGCGCCTGCAGGTAATGCGCCACCGCCAGCAGGTTGATCTCGGGCGGAAGCTTCATGGCCGGATGGCCCCAGTAACCGTTGGTGAAGATGCCCAACTGGCCGCCACCGACGAAACCGGCGAGGCGTTCCTTGACGGCTTTCATCTCGTGGCGGCCGTTCAGCTTCCATGACGAGAGACTTTCCGCGAGTTGCGCGGTCTTGTCCGGATCGGCCTTCAGCGCCGAGGTGACATCGACCCAGTCGAGCGCCGACAGATGATAAAAATGGACGATGTGATCATGCACGGCGTGGGCGAGGATGATCAGGTTGCGGATGTATTGCGCATTGAGCGGGATTTCCATCTGCAGCGCGTTTTCGACGGCGCGCACCGAGGCGATGGCGTGCACCGTGGTGCAGACACCGCAGATCCGTTGCGTAACGGTCCAGGCGTCGCGCGCATCGCGGCCCAGCAGGATCAGCTCGACGCCGCGCCACATCTGGCCCGAGGACCAGGCGCGGGACACCTTGCCGCCCTCGACATCGACGTCGATGCGCAAATGGCCTTCGATGCGGGTAATGGGATCGATCGTGACTCGCTTGCTCATTTCCTGTCTCCTAATGAACGGCTTGGACGTCTCGCGGCAAAACCGGGAAGCGGCGAGTGACGACGATGTAACCGATGACTTCGAGTGAGAACAATCCGACGGTAACGAGAATTTCAGGTAACGCCGGGAAATAGTTGAAGCCGTCGCCGGTCTCATAGCCAATCAGGAAACCGTCGATGCGCAGCAAGGCGCCACCGAGCATCAGCAGGATGCCGGCGAGGAACAAGCGGCCCGGATTGCGCCGCTGGCTTTCGCGGCCGATCAGGAACAGCGGCGCCATGAAGCAGGTCGTTTCCAGCCAGAACATCGCCGCCTCCAGCGACGGCACGAAAGCCAGTGGCAAGGCACCGCGGACGGCAACGTCGCCAAGCCGCACCAGCAGATAAGCAACGAGAAATCCCAGCATCACCTTCGACAGCGGTGTCAGCAAATGCATTTCAATCTTGCGCGTCAACGCACTAGAGGCAAGGCAGGATTCGAACAGTACAACGGCATAGCCCATGGTGATCGCCGTGAGCAGGTAGAGCGCCGGTTCGAGCGGCGTGCGCCACAGCGGGTGGATCTGCACACCCATCACCACCAGCATGGTGCCGAGCGACGACTGGTGCATCATCGGCAGCACCGTCCCCAAGGCGATGAAAATGAACATCACCTTGTTGAGCTTTCGTTTGGCCTCGGCCTTGCCGAACTTCTCCATGAACGTCGGCGAAAACTCGATCCACATGACCACGATATACAGCGAGATGCAGACCGCTACCTCGAACATCACCGAGTTTGGATTGGCGTAACCCGGCCAGAAAATATGCCAGGTATTCCACCAGCGCCCCAGATCCATGATCACCCCGGCACCGGCCAGCGTGTAGCCGAACAGGCTGGCGAGGAGGGCCGGGCGGACCAGCGGATGGTATTCGCCACGGTTGAAGATATAGACCAGCATCGCCACCGAGAAGCCGCCGCAGGCCAGGGCCGAGCCGATCACCACGTCGAAAACGATCCATATGCCCCACGGATAGCCGTCGTTGAGGTTGGTAACCAGGCCCAATCCATAAATGAAGCGCACCAGCAAGATTGCCAGCATGACCGCGGCCAGCACCGCGCAGACGATGGTTGCCGGATTGAGCAGGTTGCCGCCGAGCGACGCGGGTGCCGCATGTTCGTGGCGAGTCATGGCTGATCCTCCTCTTTGCCCTCATCCTCGCTCTGCTTGACCACGCTGCGGCGAGCCGCAAAGGCCATCACGCCGAGCACGGCAAAAGGCATGGCCAGGTTGCTGTAGAGGCTGTGTTGGATGCTTTCCGAAAGCGCTGCCGCGGCGTCTTCGGGCAGATCGGGCAGTCCGACTTTCTGGAAATTGACACCGGACAGCTTCAATACCTGGGTGCCGCCGTATTCCTTTTCGCCATAGACGTGGGGCAGGTACTTGCCGGCAGCGCCTTCCCAACTCTGATCCGGGCCGCCGAGACGGCCGCGCGGAAATCGCGTGATGGTTCCCGGCTTGAGCGCGATACGGCGCTTGGCCTCAAGCAGCAGATCGGAGGTCCTGCCGTAAAGCGTGGCCCCGGTCGGGCAGACTTCGGCGCAGGCGGGATAATGTCCATCCTTGGTGCGATGGCGGCAGAGTTCGCACTTGCCGATCTTGCCGGTCGGCGAGTCGTACTGGTATTTCGGTATGCCGAACGGGCAAGCGGCGACGCAATAACGACAACCGATGCAGATGTCCGGATCGTAGCCGACCACGCCGGTGACCGGGTTCTTGGTCATCGCCGACACCGGGCAAGCGGAAACGCAGGAAGGATCGGCGCAATGCATGCACGAGATCTTCATGAACGAGTAACCGTTTTCTTCCTCGTCCTTGTGATCCATGGTGCCGTTGCGGTACACCTTGATGATGTTGAAGGTGTAGGCCGAGGTGTCGAGCGGCGTATCCCAGATGTGGTCGACGGTCGAGAATTCTGGCGGGTTGTCGTTGGCCTGTTTGCAGGCGGCGACACAGGCCTTGCAACCGATGCAGAGCGTTGCATCGTAGAGCAGACCGAGCGCTTCCGGCGGGCGGGCGCGGGTTTCGCGGGCACAGGCCGGGCCTGCAGCAGTGCCAGTGGCGAGCGCTGTGCCGCCGGCCAGGCAGTCCTTGAGGAAATCGCGACGGTTGGTCATGATTACACCCGCGTCGCGTCTGATTTGCCCGGGGACTCCTTGGCCGCACCTTTGGTCTTTTTCAATTCCTCGGCCTGGTGCGACAAGCCGAGGTTGCGCGCCACCATGGCGGCACCACCGGCTGCGGCCCCGGCAATGGCAGCGACGGCAGCAGCGGCGGCGAACGAAGCGCCCTTGCCCTGCTCCTCGATGATGCGTGGATAGTGCTGCGGCGGCACGATGTTCAGCACCTTGGCCAATTCATGGATCGGCTTGGTAAAGCCGACGCCTTTCTCCGTACATCCGATACAGGGATGGCCGCAACCCACCGGCCAGTTCCCTTCGCCGGCGTCGCCAAAACCAATTGTCGGACAGTTGGCGTAGGTCTCCGGACCCTTGCAGCCCAGCTTGTAAAGACAGTAACCCTGGCGGTGCCCTTCGTCGCCGAAGGTCATGGCAAAACGTCCGGCGTCGAAATGAGCCCGGCGCTCGCAATTTTCGTGGACCAGTCGGCCGTAGGCGAACATCGGACGACCGAGTTTATCGACCGCCGGCAGCTTGCCGAAGGTCAGGAAGTGCACCGCGGTGGACAGGAAGTTATACGGATTCGGCGGACAGCCAGGAATCGTCACCACCGGCTTGCCGAGCACCTCGGCGACACTGGAGGCACCAGTCGGATTCCCTCCGCTCGACGGCATCCCGCCCCACGATGCGCAGGAGCCGATGGCGATCACGGCAGCCGCGTCGGCAGCGCATTCCTTGAGGATGTCGATGGCGGTGTGGCCGCCGATCTTGCAGTAGATGCCATCCTTGAGAACCGGGATGGCGCCCTCGACGACGAGGATGTACTTGCCCTTGTTGGCGGCCATCGATGACTTGCGCGCCGCTTCCGCCTGCTTGCCGGCGGCGGCCATCAGCGTCTCGTGATAATCGAGCGAGATGACGTCAAGGATCAATCGATCCAGCGTCGGATGCTCGGCCCGCAGTAGCGACTCGGTACAGCCGGTACATTCCTGGAAATGCAGCCAGATGACCGGTGGTCGCTTTGCCGACTCGATGGCCTTGGCAATGGCTGCTTCAGCGCCGGCCGGCAGGCCCAAAGTCGCCGAAACCGTCGCACAGAATTGCAGGAATTCGCGACGAGAGATGCCGAGACGCTTTTCGGCAGCAGTGTCGTGGCACTCCAATTCGAAAATGGTCTCGCCCATGCTCTCCTCCCTCTGAATGGGGCCGTCCTTTGACAGGATCGGAATATTTTGAGACACGCATAACACGGGCCTGAAATGGCTGCCAAAGAATCTTCATTGAATTCATGGTATTGGTCGGAAAAATGCTTGAAATTGAAAGAATTTGCCGGAATAAATGTATTCGCCATACGAAGCAAAACGACAACCTGATTATCGGCAGCTGATCGCTACGCCGGCTGCGGAATCGGCGCACTCCGAGTTCACACAAGTCGGAGTCGGTCGATCATTAGCGGCAATCGGATGCATAGCCAAATACTATCGAATTACCATAAATTATTAGTCCGGCTTGCTGCTAAAATCGAATCGCTAGTCACTCGATCAACCGGCAAAGCCATCAAGCCTTGCCGCCATACTGAACCCGCAACCAGAAAGGAAACCATCATGGCCGTTCTCGTCGGCAAAGCCGCCCCGGATTTCACCGCTACTGCCGTTTATGGCAATAACGAAATCAAGAACCTCAAACTGTCGGACTACAAGGGCAAGACTGTCGTGCTGTTCTTCTACCCGCTCGACTTCACCTTTGTCTGCCCCTCCGAGCTGATCGCTTTCGATCACCGCCTCGAAGAATTCAAGAAGCGCAATACCGAAGTCATCGGTGTCTCGATCGACTCGCAATTCACTCACCTGGCATGGAAGAACACACCGGTGAACAACGGCGGCATCGGCCAGGTCGGCTATCCGCTGGTCGCCGACACCAACCACAGCATAGCCCAGGCCTATGACGTCGAAGCCGCTGGCGGCGTGGCCTTCCGCGGCACTTTCCTGATCGACAAGACCGGAACCGTGCGTCACCAGTACATCAACGACCTGCCGCTAGGCCGCAACGTCGATGAGTTTCTGCGCCTGGTCGACGCCCTGCAATTCACCGAAGAGCATGGCGAAGTCTGCCCGGCCGGCTGGCAAAAGGGCAAGGCCGGCATGCAGGCATCGACCG
Organism: uncultured Pseudomonadota bacterium; assembly: GCA_903888645.1. GTDB lineage: Bacteria > Pseudomonadota > Gammaproteobacteria > Burkholderiales > Rhodocyclaceae > CAISUK01. The sequence continues at coordinate 6,582 of CAISUK010000651.1, forward strand.
ACGGCGTCGCCAAATACCTGGCTTCGCACGCCAAGGAACTGTAAGCGCTATAGTCAGATTCAACGCCATGGCCACCTGCGGGTGGCCATGTTTTTTTATGGCTATCCGAAACTTGTGATTGATAGCCCATTTTGCGAAGCGCAATGACTTCGTCGTGTTGCTCACTGGCTGGACGTGCTTTGGCAAAATACGCCGCTGTCCATTCTGGGTTCTCGTCGTCAATCAATTCAGGACTGGGTTTTTTCGTCATAACCTATCACCTCTCGTTGGTTCGCCTTGCGCAAACTGATGACATGCACCTTGCCTGCGCACTGGGAAGGCATGCCTGTTCACTCGGGTATCGCACCCTGTACTTTGGCATGAACCGATTTCTTGAGCGCATCGCCC
>CAISUK010000652.1 GCA_903888645.1 uncultured Pseudomonadota bacterium
CAGCACCGAGGCAGAAGACGGCCTCGGTGCTGCGTCAACCAGATAATCTGGAGAACCATATGCTTCACGATCATTGCACCCAAAGCGGCTGCAAAAACCCTGCTGTTCAGCGCTACGATGGAAAACTCATCTGTCCGCCTCACTACTTTTCGGCTTTCCAAGAAGATGTGAGCGGCGAATATGCCGCTTGGGAACCGGGAACGGGGCCGTCGCATCGGCTGCGCTACCTCGTTGGCCGCGTCCTCGAAGAGTTGGGCACAACCCTTGGTACCAGCTTCTTAAGCCAGGCGCGTATTCGCGACCGCGCCTTCGGCTGGGTGAAGATCGAGGACGGCGGCAAGTTTTCCATCACGCGCCACCACGGTGCGTGGAGCGAACGGCGGCCCATGGAGCGCGTCGTCGAAAACTGGCGCTTCAACCTGGAATCCCGCGAATTCGCGCTTCTCGGATCCCGCGGCTGGCAAGTCGGCGACCCCGACTGATTCCCCGCACTTACTCAATACAAGGAGATTGCAAATGATGAATCGACGCGCATTTTTGTCCCAACTGGCGGCCGTCCCCGCCGCATCCCTGCTGTCGGGGGCGACCCACGCAGCCACGACGCCGGCACTCTCGGAGATGGCCCCGTCCGGGTCGCATTTCGATCTCGCGGAAGCACAACGCGTGTTGCGCAGTTTTACGCCGGACAGCACGGCTAAATACATGGCGATCGGACTTGATTACGTGAGCTACTCGGATGCGGGCTTGGAGTTTTTCCTGCCGCGCGTCCAGAGCCCAGAATTGCTGCTGGAACTGGATTTCCACCATCTGACGCCCGCAGGGGCGGCCATCCTCAGCCGCCACGCAATTGGACATCTGATTTTTCGGCAGCTCGGGTCGCTCGACTTCGCCAGCGCGGAATGCTTCAAATGGTCGAATGCTGTGCCCGGCGCCGACTTCCACCTCGCAGCCCCCATAACGGCGGCGGTCGCCCGACTGCTTGCGTTCGCCTGGGCGAATGACCAGCTTCACCTCCGCCTGCCCGAGCTCGGTTACCACGTTGCTGCAGCGCTAAGCTCCCATGCGCATGAACTTTATATCGACACGCCAACGCTGCATGCGGACGCGGCCGAAATGCTCAGCATGCATTCGGGCTATTTGGTGCATATCTCGGTTCCGGAACATCCCTCCGCCGTGGTCATGCAGGCCTTGACGGAATATACCAACAAGCACGTCAGCGTTATTCCCGGCGTGAGGGGCGGCTTCAGGGTTTTGATCACGGACAAAAACGACACGGCAGACTGATGTGGTTGCCAGAAACCCTGGATATGCGCTGCCACCCTAGTGCCTTGGTGATCGTAACCACGAGGCCGTCACTTGCCTTTATGCGCTCAACAACAACCGGAATTAATCGAGGAGGCGAAATGCCAAAGTCAATACAAGTGATGTTCAACGGCCCCAGATCAAGGATTGCTCCGGAAACGGATTCATGTTTAATAGTTTAATATGCCACAGGAGCAGTTCGGTTGTGGCGTTCTGTGAATTACCGAAAAGAGAGGGGGCACCGTGAGTACCGCTTCCGTAGACTTCAAGAGCCAACTGGCCGCTGTTCTCGGTCTCGATGCCAAACTCATTGAGCATGTCATCGACCACAGGGATGCCAAGGGGTACATCATAGCTTTTGAACCGTTCTGGCATGGCACCGGCGAAGATGGGCGATGGACGCATATATCCAAGCGTTTTGAAGTATCCGATCACCCTGAACTTCTGGCAGCGTGGAATGGCAGTACGCTCAAACAAGGTAACTGACCGGGAAAAAAATAAAGCCAGTGTAATTCCCATCCCCATCGCTATTTGCGATGAATCGAGATGCCGGAAACTTAGGCGTCCCCAAACGCACAGCCGATCTTCAATCCGGAACAGTAGGCGTTTCCAATCCAGCGGCCGGTTTCGGGTTTCGATCAGGATCAACGGCCGGTCTGGAGCGAAAACGCCAGCGGCAGGTAGTGGCCGTACCCGGAAGTAGATAGCATTGTACTCAAGGGCGGCAATGGCCGAGAGGCTGTCCGTGAGAAACCGCTCTGACCGACTGCTCGACTCAGACACCAGCCATTGAACCTCTGCCAGCTTGTGCGGCGGCAGGGGGGGGCGGCAAAAGACCCTCGCATGGGACTGTCCGTCAGATTAAGTCGTTACCACTACTAAATCAGGCAAGCTTTTTCGTCATCGCCGTAACCAGATCCTCCAGATCGGCTACCCGTTTCGCCTCTTGAACACGAGAGAAAATCTCATCGAGTACAGCCGACCGTTTCTCCTCATCGATTCCGTCAAGTAGGCCAGCAATTGAGGCTAGGCGTCGTGCCAAGTCTGGATTGTCGCTCCATTGGAAATCAGCTTTCGGGGTTTGAGTGGCATCCATCTGGCCGTCACCAGTAAGTAGCCAGTTGAGATTGACCCCTGTTTCTCCCAGGGATGCCAATACGCGCCCTCCCGGAACGTTTATACCGTTTTCGTACTTACGTAGCACTCCGATGTCGATGTTCAGGCGTTCTGCAAGCTCCATCTGCGTAAGAGCGAGCATTTTTCTCCACTCACGCAATCTCTGAGCCACAGGCGGAAGTGATTTAATAGGCCGTTTAGGCATTATTGATAGTTGACATAGTGCATATACGGTTTATTATTGTGGGCGTCTGAATTCGGAAAAGCATCGTGATAGACATCATTTCGCTAAACCGGCAGTTTCTCATTATGGCAAGGGAAGCGGCAAGCTCAAAATCTGGTGAGCTTGTCACCGGTCTTTCGAGGCAAGTACTGGAGAAGCTGGCTACGCTATCCGTCGATCAGATTGACGTGATCGCCAGGCAGTCAGGTGTCAGCTTGTTTCGTCTCCGGCTGACCGAAGCCGAGGTAGATCGCTTGCTGAATCTGGATGGCGCAAGGCGGCAGAGTTATCTGCTCAATGTTCTCTCGGTCGAGGATCGATGATGGTCGGCTTGCACGAACTGGAAAACATGCAGCTAGCCCAGCAACTGATTCGCGCCCGTTTGCGCCTTTCTGTCATCCGCGCGCTTACTGATGTGAGTACCTTGACGCTGCGTCAGTGGTGGCACGACATACACGGTGTCAGGCCTGCCAATGGAAAGCTGCCCGAGACGGTGCTGTCCTTCATCAAGGATGCGGATATGGCGGCCCGTATCTCTTCATTTGCGGTTTTCTACAAGCGGCTCAATGGGACAACTATTGCGCCGGGCTGGTTGCTGAACACATGGATGGAGTATCAGCGGATCTGCGGTGACATCGATATCAACGCTGGGTACTTTGCTGTCCGAGATGTCAGGGCGCACATCGTGATGCTCTCGCGTTGCGACAAGTGTCGTGCCGGCTATATCTACGACACCGGGAACAAATACACCGATCAGTGTCCGTTTTGTCAGACTAAAGTGTTTTGATAGCGGGCAGTGGCAGCGCATCCGAGGTGACTAGGGGCACCTGAATTCGAAACACCTCGATTCTGGATGCTTTTCGTCCTGGATTCGAGAAGGTGGCTTCGTATGATGGCCTGATGCTCGATTCCTTTTACCTTCATCTGGTTCGGCGCGGAACGATTTATCTGTGGGTTTTTGTCGTCTTCGTCGCCTTTGGTCGATACTTCACTCTGACGATCAACGTATCCGACTCGCTGCCGGGAACGATATTCCTGGTACAGAAGGAAGCGAAGCCCCGGAAGGGAGATCTTGCTGCCTTTCGATATGGCGGGGGAGGTCCCTACGAAAGAGGGGCACTATTCCTCAAGCAAATACAGGGAGTTTCCGGTTCCGAAGTCCTTGCTCGCGATGTCGGCAATGGTTACCGCGAATACTTCGTGGATGGTCAGTCGGCCGGGCGAGCAAAGCCAACCTCGAAAGGCGGGATTCTTCTTCAGCATGGGCCAGTCGGGATCATCCCCAATGGCCATTTCTTCATGTCTGCACCGCATCCGGATAGCCTTGATTCCCGCTATGCATGGGTGGGCTGGGTTTCGGAGACTGAACTGGTTGGTCGCGCAATTAGCCTTTTTTGATTGAGAGCCAAGGCGACATGCTTTCCTGGTTCAGACAAAAACCGGCAAGTGCAGCCCACCAATCCAACGCCACACAACCGATCTACCATTGGTCAGCTGACGAGATCCCGCGTTACCCTCCATTTATGAAGGGGTTGCCGGTTGTTCCTCCTGAGAATCTGCTTGAAACACAGCGCGAGTTGATTGAACGCATTGCCAACACGGCAATCGCAACCCCCAAGATCATCGACTGCTACTATCTTCCCGCCGTGCGAAGATTTGCTGCGTACGCGCACCTGCTGCCTGCCTCGCAGTCACATCACCATCGCGGTGCCGGCGGCCTGCTTCGTCACTCAATCGAGGTAGGACTTTGGGCACTTCAATCTGCCGACAAAGTGCTGCTGGAAAGTGCGAAATCGCCTTCTCAGCGAAGAGAGATGGAGCCGCGTTGGCAACTTGCCGTTTTTCTGGCTGCGCTATGCCACGATGCCGGCAAGCCGGTAACGGATCTGGTGGTGACCAACAAAGACCGAACGGCAATCTGGAAGCCTATCAAAGAAGACCTCTATACCTGGGCAACGAAAAACCACGTACAGGCATATTTCCTGGACTGGCGCGAAGGAAGAGCAAGGCAACATACCGCTTTATCCAATCTGATCGGTGACCGAATCATCGGCGCGGAGACACTTGATTGGATCGAAGAGGGCGGCACGGAATTGATCGTCTGGTTGATGGAATCCCTGACATCCTATCCGGGACCAACCAACCCCATCTATGACCTCGTAGTCAAGGCAGACCAGACCAGCGTCGAAAGGGATTTGAAGACGCTTGGCGTAGCCATGGCTGGATACGATCTTGGTGTCCCCGTGGAGCGTCATTTGACAGACATCATGCGCCGCTTCATCAAAGAGGGATTGTGGCTTGTCAATGAGCCTGGGGCACGTGTCTGGAACATCGCTGGCAACGTCTATCTAATCTGGCCGGCTGCCGGCGAGGAAATAGCCAAGCAGGTACGCGAAGACGGTATTCCTGGTATTCCTCGAACCCCTGATGGGATACTCGACATGCTTCTGGAACGGCAAATTGCGTTTGTTCGTGAGGATGCCGCGCCTGGTGAGCGGTTTTGGAAAATAGCCCCAGCGGTGCTGGTTGAAAAGATTCCGGATATCAAGCTACCCGCAATCAGGCTCAGGGACGAGGCGATGCTATCCACGATGCCGATTGGACCTGTTGCTGGGCGAATAATCAACGACACGTCAAACAAGAGTGACACGGATCTGGTGCAAGCCAATTCACCGGATGTGCCATTAGATGCCCCCCTGCCTCCTGAAAAACCCGATGCGGTTATTGAAATCCTTCCGGACAACAAGCCACAAATTACTCGAAGGACAGAGGACAGCAAGCGACCGCCGTCTATCAAGGACAACCAGAAGCCATCCCTACCTAGCGCCGCAACATCAGCCCCGGAACATGACGATCGGCCAGGTCAGCGGCCATCCGTTGAATCCACCGGCACAGGCCAGAAACAAATTTTCGCCTTGAATGGCGCGGTTGGTGAAGCCTTAAGGGCGCTTGCTCAGGATCTCAAGTCAGGTGACAAACGATGGGGATCAGAGGTCGTCCTGGACAAGGATTATCAGTTGCTTCTGCGATGGCCTGAGTCATTCAGCGGTTACGGACTTACGGTAAAGATGATTCTGGATGAGCTGGTAGCCAAAAAATGGCTGTGGGTCGATCCGATGACACCGCTGAAGCGAGTCTTGGATGCTGAAATGAATGGCGAATCCATCAAGGCAATCCGGTTAGCACGAGAGCTCACCCCTGTTTTTTTGAGCGAGGCTGGGGGAGGGCAGGGAATGGACATGGCCGCCGCTGCGCCAGCATTGGCTCCTATCGCCTCGTCGCCAGAAACAACCGTTGAGCGAAACGAGGGGCAACAGGGAAAGCCTCCATCGCCGAAGAAGGGGGCGCCAAAGATTAGAAGTCGGGGAACCACGAATGGGCCAGCGGGAGCAGCAGCGCCTATTCCATCGGGAACGGATACGCTATCGCTGGCTCATGTGATACAGGTTCTGACTGAAATAAGCACCAATGCCATTCCCGATCAGGCTGGATGGGTCACGGTAGCAAAGTACAAGGCAATGAGCCAGTTCAAGGCCAGGGATCTGAAGTTTCCGCTCAGCCAACTGAGCTCTCTGTCAAAAAAACACCCTGATCGACTGGTCGTTGCCGGCAGCAAAATCCAGTTTAGGGAGTAGAAGCCTTGCTGGGGTCTCGGATCGGGACTCGCATTGAATGAAAGGCATCAAATCGCAATCGGCAATTGCTCCCAATGCGTCGTGTATTGGGGCGACATTTTCTCCCGCTTCATTACCCATGACTTTGAGACTCCTGTGGCGGCGGACCGCAAGGTACCCCGGCCCCAGATCGCATTTGCGCGATCAATGACTTCCATCAAACGGTCATTTTCCCGATGCGTGCAAAACAGTGATGCTTGTTGATTGGTCGTATCCGATAGATTCATCAACACTATGCCTGCCTTCTGATACGCAAACCCGGGACGGTAAATGCGTCTTAACCCCCAGAGAGCTGCACGGGTGAGATATAGGGTGTCATTCGACGGATCCGGCAACGGGATCGTCAGCCCTTTGCTGTATTGTGGGGCATCTTCCCTGTGCGGGTTGGTGCGGATATAGACCTGAACCATGCCTGCCACGGATCCTTGGGCACGCAGCTTTTCGGCGGCGAGAGCGACGTAGGTGGCAACGGCTTCCTTCAGTGGCGCCAGGTCATAAACGTAGTTACCGAAAGACCGCGATGACATGATCTGCTGCTTGGCTGGTGACACGTTCTCAATTGATAAGCAGGGAATGGCGTTCAGTTCCAGCACCGTCCGCTCAACCACTACAGAAAACTCTCGCCTGATCGTCTTTGGATCAGCACGCCGCAAGGCTTCGACTGAATGAATGCCGTGATCGGCCAACTGTCTCGACAAGCGCGGGCCAATTCCCCAGACATCCCCAACCTCGATGGTGGCCAACAGCCTTGATCGTTCGGTTTCCGACAGACGTGTGAGATCACATACCCCATCGGCCCCGGCCAGGGACTTCTTCGCACAGTGATTGGCGAGCTTGGACAGCGTCTTGGTTTCGGCGATGCCGACGCAGACCGGAATCCCGACCCATTGCCGGACTTGGCTTCGCATGGCCTGCGCATGGATTACCAGATCGTAATTTTCAAACCCGTCCAGGCCAAGGAAGCACTCATCAATGCTGTAGATCTCCTGATCGGGAGAATACTGACTCAGTACCGACATCATCCGATTGCTCATGTCAGCGTACAGCGCGTAGTTGCTGCTCAGGGCAATGATGCCGTGCTGCCGGGCCAGATCCTTCATCTGGAACCACGGCGTGCCCATCTTCACGCCAAGCGCCTTGACCTCGTTGCTTCTGGCCACGGCGCAGCCGTCGTTGTTGGAGAGAACGACTACCGGCCTTCCTTCCAACTTCGGATTGAAGACCCGCTCGCAGGATACGTAAAAGTTGTTGCCGTCGATCAGGGCGATAGGCATGTGCCCGTTCCCAAGGTTCAGGAAACGGGGTGAATGGCCCAGCGCACGACTCCCCAGACTGCGAGCTCCTGTTCTGGGCCGACGAGTATGTCTCCGTGTCCTGGACCACTTGAGCGCAGCAGTACTCCTTCGGGTACTCGACAGGCTTGCTTGACCATGAACTGACCATCGACCACGGCGATGACTACACTGCGATCGCCTGGATCTCTGGAACGATCCACAACCAGTAAATCCCCGTCATGAATGCCGAACCCCACCATGGAGTTGCCCTGCACCCGTACGAAGAAGGTCGCATCCTCATGCTCGATCAGGTGCTTGTCCAAGCTCAGCCGGGTTTCAATGTAGTCGGTTGCAGGTGAAGGAAACCCGGCCGGCACCGGACGTGCCAGCAAAGGGCAGCCTGGCACATGGATTACCCCGGCTTCTGGAAACACCGGGCCACCGTGTCCGGCAGGCTGGCCACGGGGCGTAAGGACTCCGCAGGCCATGGTCAGTTCCGATAACGTCGGATGAGACCGACCAGAATGCCAAAGATTTCGAGCTTTCCCTTGGGGCGGATCACCGGAAAGGCTGGGTTATGGGGCTTGAGTACCTTCTGCCCCCGCTCGGTGGTCAGTTCCTTGAGCGTGTAGTCACCGTCCACGATGGCCACGACAAAATCCCCGTCCCTGGCTTCGGCAGCGCGCTCAATCACAGCCATGTCACCTTCGTTGATCCCCGCATTGATCATTGAATCGCCCTTCACCGGGATCAGCACGGTCTGTGTCGGATCGCGTACCACATACTCGTCGATCAAGAAGGGTTCGGCAGCAACGGCCTCGACAGGGATGGGGTTGCCAGCCTGGACGCTCGTCTCGACCAAAGGGCGCTCAAAGAAGCGGGATGCCGGAATCCATGCATCGTCGTCCGTAGTTCGGGTCACGAACCCTTCCCCGGCCAGGCGTTCGATAAATTTCTTGGCTGCCGGCGTCGAAAACCCCATCAATTCGCCAATCCGAGCGAGCGACGGAATCCGCCGGGTCTCGGCGTAGTACCGGCGCAGCTTGGCGAGGTGTTCGGGGTCGCGGTTCGGGGAGCTCATGATATGTACTGGTGGGTTTATAACTATTAACCATCGTAGTTAATAAATGTAAACCTGTCAACGCTGGCGAGTGTTTGACGCCGAATCAAGGGGGCGGGTCTCATAGGCGGCAAAGACCTCGCCGACGCGCTTGATGAAGCCGGCGGCGAACAGGCAGATCAGGATGTAGATGATCAGATCGGTGGGCATGGCATGTCTCCTGAATGAAAGTGATGCCATGATGAACACCAGTAGGCTCATAGGATGAGCCGGCGCGACCTTGAGTTAATAAATCGTTACCATGGGCGCTGGACGGAAAGGAAGCATAGGGAATGTGCGGCAGATTTGTCTTGAAGGCCCCACCGGCGGAACTCATCACCCGATTCGGGCTAGATGAGTGCGCCGACTATGGCGCGCGCTACAACATCCCGCCCGGGACAGACATCCCGGTGATCCGTCACTCCCCAGATGGCAAGAGAGTGCTGCACCTGCTGCGTTGGGGGTTGGTACCCCATTGGGCCAAGGATTCTACGATCGGGGCGAAGCTGAACAATGCACGCGGGGAGTCGGCTGCCGATAAGCCGTCGTTTCGGGATGCGTTCAAGCGGCGTCGCTGTCTCGTACCCGCCTCAGGTTTCTTTGAATGGAAGGCAGAAGGCAAGGTCAAGCAGCCGTATTACATCAACCCGAAAGATGGCAAGCCGATGGCCATGGGTGGATTATGGGAGTCGTGGAAGATGCCTGACGGTAACCTCCTTCGCACGGTGTGTATCGTCACGGTCGGTCCCAATGCCGTGATGGAGCCGATTTATGATCGTATGCCGGTGATTGTGCCACCGGATCGCTGGCAGGACTGGCTTACGGGGCCGGTTGAGGCTATCCAATCGTTGGTGGCCCCCTGTCGTGCAGAGTTGCTGCAAGCGTGGCCAGTCAGTCGGCGGGTCAGCAAAACCACCGATGACGATCCAGGTCTGATTGAGCCTGAAGAGGATAAGATCTCTCATCCTTCATTCCCGGACTGAATGCCATCCATGCCGTACGAATGGGTAAGCATGTCCAACTGAAGGTCGTCGTTGGTAGTCACGACGATTACGCGGATCTCGACCTGGAATTACCGACATTGGTGGATTTATTGTCGAGTGTCGTGAAGAATTCGCACAAAGCAAATTCGAAGAACAGCATCTCATGAAAATCTACCTCGCCGGCCCTGACGTCTTTCGCCCCGATGTCCTCGAATGGGCTGAATCCGCTCGCGACACGTGCCGTCGCTACGGTTACGAAGCCTTGATTCCCATCGATCATGGCGAAACCGACGCATCGCGGATCTTTCAGGCCAACCTTGATCTGATCAGAAAGGCTCAGATTGTCGTTGCCAACTTCAACCCATTTCGCGGTGCAGAGCCGGATTCGGGCACCTGTTTCGAGATGGGCTTTGCCATGGCACTGGACAAAAAGGTGTGTGGCTACGTTGAACGCAGGGAAAGCCTTCTGATACGGGTCAATCGCATCGAAGGGGCCGACCCGGCAAGAAGTCACGATAACCAGGGCATGGCGATTGAGAATTTCGGCCTACCCCTGAACCTGATGCTGGCTGTTCCGGCCATGATCGTCGAAGGTGGACTCGAGGATTGCCTCAAGCAGCTTCGTGGCGGAAACAGGGATTCTTCATCTCCAACAGCGAACCTGCCAGAGAATCCTTTGGCCCGAAAAGCCATCGAAGCGGCGATCCGCTACCTGCAATGGGTGGCTGATGGAAAAATCACGGATGGCAATGCGGTTGCCACCGTGGCCGATCAATACAAGGTCAGGGAAGAGGCCGTGCGAGCTTGGATCGATGCCTGGTCAGGGAATTCGTTGGCATCGAACGCAGCTCTTCGTCCTGACGACGTCGCGCGCCAGATGAAAATCAGCGGCCGGCAGTACAGGAGCTTGTAAGGCGAGGGACAATATCAGGCCTTCGGATCAGTCAGGCTTCCTCAGCGAAGAGAGGGGCATTGAGGTCAGCGTTCAGGACTTCTTGCCAATCAACTCGATGTAATAGCCGTCTGGATCGGCCACGAAGGCGATGATGGTGGTGCCGGCATTCATGGGACCGGCTTCGCGAATGATCTTGCCGCCCTTCTGGCGGATGGCATCACAGGCAGCATAGACATCATCGACTTCAAGGGCGATATGGCCATAGCCGGTGCCGATCTCGTATTTGTCGACGCCCCAGTTGTAAGTGAGTTCGATAACGCTATTGTCGCTTTCGTTGCCATAGCCGATGAAAGCCAGGGTGAACTTGCCTTCAGGGTAGTCATGGCGACGCATCAGCTGCATGCCGAGGATCTGGGTATAGAAGTCGATCGACCGGTCGAGGTCGCCGGTACGGAGCATGGTGTGAAGGATTCTCATGCAGCTCTCATTTGTGCCAGACGTTGCTGGACTTCCCGCTTGCCCATCTTGCGCAGGATGGCGATCTTGACCACCTGGTCCTTGCTGGGGCGAGAGGTTGCCGACTCCCAGTTGTAGATGGTCTGCGGTGAAACATCGAGAATCGAGGCGAGGGCAGGAGCAGACAAGCCGAGACGCTCGCGGTGCTTCTTCAATCCATCGGCACGGAATCTGATCTTCCCGTCAGCTTCCTGGGGCACAGTTGTTGTGGGTGCCAGTTTGCTGCTCTGTCGTTCTACGGCTTTCAGTTGCTTGTCAATGGATGCTATACGCCGTTTGAGTTCAGCGATCTCTGTACGGTAGCGGGCATTAGCCTTCTTGAGCAACTCCGTTTCGCTCTTGAGTTCCTTGCGGACAATGCGGGTAATTTCTTGCTTGAGCAAAGCTGCGATGTTCGCCATAAGGGGTTACCTGTCAGGTAGAGGGTTCTCAGTGTGAGGCAATGCGCTGATTCAACCAGGTGCCGATGTCCTGGATTTCCTCCAGGCAGATGGAGTGGGGCATCGGGTATTCCTGCCACTGGCACGTATAGCCGTTCTGGGTAAGAAATTCCGTGGCACGTCGTCCCAGTTCGATCGAGACAACATCGTCTTCGGTACCGTGGGCTGCGAATATCGGCACTTGACGATTGTCATCGGTCGATTCTTCAGCGACCAATTCGGGTACAGGCAGGTAGGTCGACAGAGCCATGATGCCGGCCAAGGGTTCCGGATGCGTCAGGCCGGTGGTGTAGGCCACGGCTCCGCCTTGAGAGAAGCCGGCAAGGAATATCCGGTGGCTCGGGATGCCCAGTTCCTTTTCTCGGTCTATCAGGATGCGGATTTGTTCCCGTGACTGGACGATCCCGGCAGTGTCGACCTCACGGTTATTCTTGTCGAGGCTGATGATGTCGTACCAGGCCGGCATCACATAGCCGCCATTGCAGGTGACTGGAATGGATGGGGCATTTGGGAATACGAAGCGGATACTGATGGATGGATCCAGCCCCAGTTCTGGTAACACGGGAACAAAGTCTGATCCGTCGGCTCCGAGCCCATGCATCCAGATAACGGACCGTTCGCAGGTCTCATGGGTCTGGAGTTCGATGGTTTCAAGCAGTTCAGTCATGGGCTCGGAGATTGTCTGTAACGGTGCTTACTTCTTCTTGGCTTTCTTGCCAGCTACAGCCGTCTTGAAGGTGGCACCGGAAGTGAAGCGCGGCACAGTCGAAGCAGCAATCTTGATGGCGGCGCCGGTGGCCGGGTTGCGGCCAGTGCGAGCGGCACGCTTGGAAGACTTGAAGGTACCGAAGCCGACCAGAGTGACGGTGTCACCCTTGGCAACTGCCTTGACGATAGTCTCAATTGTGGCGTTCAGGGCGCGCTCGGCATCGGCCTTGGTAAGCTCGGAAGATTTGGCGATGGCTTCGATCAGTTCGGACTTGTTCATAACGTGTGACCTTTCTGGTTGATGATGGATGTGTAAAGCATAAGACTGAACGGCAAGAAGTTTCTGGTCCTTTGGCATACGTTTTACTGCCAACTCGGCTTTCAGTGCTTCCGACCGAGTACCGACGGGGGCTGATGCTAGCAGGCGCAAGGGCTTGTGGGAACGGGTATAGCGGGCGCCCTTTCCGGATTGATGGTCTGCAAAGCGTATCGCTAAATCAACGGTAATCCCGGTGTAAAAGGAGCCATCGACACATTCGAGCAGGTAGATAAACCAGGTCTTTGCAGGCATGGATTACGGCACACAAGGGGAAGAGGAGTGGGCTCAGTCAAAACTGGGCGGTTCCCAGCCCAGCAACTCGGCGAGACGGCAAGCTACCCACAAAGCCTCCTTTTCGTTGAAGTTGGCTGCGTCAGTGAGCATGCCTTGGTGGCAACGCTTGAGAACCTCGTTCTCCGAGAGGTTTTCCTTGAAGGCGAGGGTCTGGGCTTGTTCGGCCAGGATTGTGGCCATGTCTTCACACTGCTCGTAGCGGGCTAGAACTACGTCCTGTGGTGCATTGGGACGATCCCGACCGGGCGTCATGTACATCGCCATGAAGGACTGCGGAGGTTCGATCTGGTTGTCGATTGACATTTGGATCACTGACCTGATTTCTGGCGCAGCGGCCTCAGGATGTCCTTCAGCCCGTTGTGATCGATCTCCTGCATCAGGGCCAACAGGCGACCGATTTCTCCCTTCGGGAAACCCTCACGGGCAAACCAGTTGAGGTAGTTTCCCGGAAGGTCCACAATCAGGGTGCCCTTGTGCTTGCCGAATGGCATTTCACGGGTGACCAGACATTCCAGATCCTCAGGCTGCATGCATTCGACTCGAGACGGAAATTACGTTATTTCGGATCATCCCAGTGTGGTGCCGGATCCCGCGCAGCCAGTTTGAGCAGCAGTTCCCCTCCGCGTTCCTCGTCGAAAAGCTCCTGAATGAACTGATAGGTCTTGTTCACGACATCCACCATGAGCACCTTCATCTCGGCATCGTCGAATCGTGAAAGATCGTTCCAGGGGATATCGCCAAACGGCGTATGGACGACAACATCCGTGAAGTCACCGCTCTTCGAGGCAGGAACGATGCCGGCGTGCAAATCTTCAAGTACTGAATTCCGAAAGCATTTCAAGGCAAGATGCTTGGCGAGCCGCTTTTGCATCACTGGATCGGAAATCAGGGCGGTTACAGCGTCATCGTTGTTCATCGTGTTCGGATCAGGAAATATCGAATTGGAGCCACGTCAGGGTGAAGGCCATCTTAGCGCCATTCTCTTTTCGGATAGACAACGCAAATCTATAGCCTGGGAAAAGCAAAGCGAGTCATGTTTTCCACTATCTTTTCGTGCTTAGAACTTTCCGTCAGGCGAGCGAGCATAGTGGTCAGTGAAGTTTTGTCTTCAGGAGACCGTTGTGCTGATCCAATCCGTTGAATTAGTGGCGCTGCCCGGTGCCCCCGCCTACCAAGAGAAGATTTACCGTGCCCGCCTCGATACGGGCGATACCATCGATCTGTTTCAGAGTCACTGGGATGTGCCCCTACCGCCGGAATCACTGGTCGGACTGACACCCGAGGTCGCACGAAAGAACCGTGCTGAACGCATGCTGGCGGTCGCACTGCATTCCTGAGTGTTCAAGAGATGGAAGCTCAAGTGCGATGACAGGATGCGGCCTCCGACGCTATTCGGCCGAGTACATCTACCGTGAGCATTATCCCCTGATGGCCTACCTGAAATCCTGGGGGAGTGATCATCTGCCGATCATGCTGGATGGGCACGTAATCGGATTGGTAAGGCGAGACCGGCGATCAATGTGGGTCAAGCTTAAGGAGCCTACTCTGCGCTGGTGGCACCAGCGGTATCCAAAAGGTGAGACTGGCAGTCATGACAAGGAGACTGCCAGCAATGGAGAGGGTATCGGCAACGCGGGTCTGGTGCACGCCTGATTACTGCTAGCCGGCCCCCTGCAGTCGGTTTTGCCGTTCCATGCGCTCTTGGGCATCCAGTGAAAGCCGTGCGGTCGGATTGGCCTTGAGCCGTGGCAGGCCAATTTCATCGCCGGTTTCCTCGCAGTAGCCATAGTCGCCGCTGTCTATTCGGTTCAAGGCCGTTTCGATGGCGCGCTTCTTGATGTGCAATCGATGGATGGCAGAAGCCTGCTGTTCGATCTGAATTTTGTAGTCCGCCACATCCGCTTCATCTCCCTCCGGGGATGCCTGGTCATCCTGACTCTTCGTGTCCTCAATCAGCCGCTCACATTCGTCCAGTTGCTGCTGGAGTTTCAGACGGAACCATTCCAGCTGATTGGTATTCATGTACTTGCCGCTGGGGAATGGTGAGTGTGCCTTGTCCATTATGATTCTCTCTGCTTTTTGCGGGGCGCGGAGCGTATCACATTGGCCCAAGCAAGCAGTTAATGGGCAGGGACTTCCAGTATTGGCAGCCAGACTGAATCAGTCAGAACTCTGACCACAGGGTTCTCAAATCAGCTGATTTCCGCTGGTAAATTGCGTGGGCGCTCCCTTGTGGCCCCGCTCGCATCAATGAATATCCGTTCCTGTGCGACCAGATTCGACACGCTTACCGGTTCGATCAGCCCCCAATATCGATGGCTCATCTGGCGAGCTTGGCTTGTGATCAAATCTCTTCAGCTAATCTATCGGTGGCCCGGCACTGTCGTGGTTATGCCGGGTGAGATACCATGCAAGACTTGGGGATAAAGCGGGATCGGGATAATGGAAGAACAACAAACCGGCGAATACCAGGCCAATGACGCCGACGCGATAATCGGGGAAATATTTTCAGGTGGAATTACCGTCGGCGAGGCCATCGAAAGACTACGAACGCGTCTGCTGGATCTCTCGTCGCGTAACCGGCTGCTCAACTACCGCCACCCCAAGGGTCGCAGCGTCCAGATTGCGGACAACCCGAACCTGAATCTGGTATTCGACCGGCTGATGGACGCCAAGGCCGTCCCTTTCAAATACGTCCCCGAGCCTGATCCCGACTCCTACGAGGGTAAGCGACCGGAGGCAAAACTCCACGCCGCGCGCCTTGGCATATCGACTTCCTTCGAGTTTCCGCCAAATCCGGAAGGTGCTAATGGTCACAGGCTGCATGGCATCCAGACATTGCTGTATCCGGCTGACCTCGAGCGACAACTGCGCAAGATCGCAAGTGAGGCGAAGACGGCTATCGAGGAGACAGGATCCAACATGCTGTTCCTCGTGTTCGGTTTCCTGGAGTTTTACGACAGCGAAGACTCTGACAGGGCGATGATCGCCCCACTGCTTTCACTGCCTGTCTCGTTGGCGAAGGGTGGCCTTGACAGGGAGACCGGAACCTATCAGTACAGTGTTCTCCACAGCGGTGAGGACTTGGCCGAGAACCACACCCTGCGCGAGAAGATGCGCCGCGACTTCATGCTCACCCTTCCCGAATACGAGGAAGAGGAGGAGCCGGAATCCTACTTTACGAGAATCGAGCAGTCCATCTCGAAAAAGCGCCGCTGGAAGGTGCGCCGTCAGATAACGCTCAGCATGCTCTCGTTCGGGAAACTCGCCATATGGTCTGATCTCGACTCGAAGAAGAATCCCGGCCTGTTGCAGAGCGAACTGGTCAAGTCCGTGTTTTCCGGTGGCGAAGGCGGCGGTGGTGGCGGACTGCATGCAGAGGACTACCGCATTGACGAACGGCCGGAAGCGATGCAGCCGCTCATCTTCGATGCCGACTCATCCCAGCACAGCGCGATCATTGACGTGCTCTCCGGCAAGAATCTGGTGGTCAACGGCCCCCCGGGAACCGGAAAGTCGCAAACCATCACCAACATAATCGCCGCTGCCTTGTCCAAGGGCAAGAAGGTGTTGTTCGTCTCCGAGAAACTGGCTGCCCTTGAGGTGGTGCGACATCGACTCAACCATGCTGGCCTTGGGCATTTCTGTCTCGAACTGCATTCGCACAAGACGCAGAAGAAAAAGTTCCTCGAGGACATCCAGGCTCGCATCGAGCAACGGTTCCCTGCGCCTGCGCAGTTCCAAGCAAAGATGGCCACGCTACAGCGGCAGAAAGCGGAGCTTGCCCGCTATGCCGAGTTGATGGGGAGCCGGATCGGCAATTCTATCGGCCTGACGGTCAACGAGATATTCTGGGCGGCCGAGCGACGCAGGCAGGAACTCGGGGAGGTGTCGGCGGCGGTCAATGCCATCGGGTTCAAGGACGCGTCCGGATGGACACACGACGACATAGAGTCGAGGAGATCGCGGCTCGCCGCTTTGGCAGAACTTCACGACGCTATCGGCGGGCGGTTCGATCAGAGCCATCCATGGTGGGGGTTCCGACCCAATCCATTGGCTCCGTCTGACGACGAGGCCATCGCAAGGATTGTCTCATCTGCCTTGGACGGGGCGCTTGCTGCGAACGCTGCCGCTGCTCAGGCAGTCGAGTTCTTCGGATTCAGCGAACAGCCCGACGCCGCGTCAGCGACGAAGATCAAAGCGTCACTGGCCCTCGCCCCTGATGTACCCGAAGGGGTGGAGCCGTCATTGCTGCCAAGGATGTTCGACCCGGATGCCGATCCGAAGGGGCAGCGCAGTTCGAGGCTTCTCTCGGACGTGGCCAACGGGGTCGAGAAGGCGCGCAGGCTGTTAAATTCGGCCGCCGAGGTGCTTGCCGACGGCGAGCGCCTGCCTGGGAATCAAATGGCGGAGATGCGCCAACTCGCTGAGCGTAGGAAACTGTCCAAGCCCCTGCTGGATGCCGACATTGGGGACGCGATCCAGTCGGTGTCCCGTCTCGAGAGGGCAATTGACGATACTTTGGCTGCAGTGCGGACATCGAGGGCTCCATATGGTCCTGCCGGCAAGGGTGCGTTCGACGCGTTCGTAGCAAACTGCGGGTTTGCCAATTCATTGGGTTTGGCTCCGTTCTCCGTTGACCGACTGGCCGCTAGGGCATCATCTATCCTTGCCGCCTGCAAGCCCCTTTCTGAGGCTCTAGCCAGGATTGGAGCCATCGCGACCAAGCGAGGGCTGCCTTTCGACGGCACCCCCGACGCCATTGCTCGTCTCGCCGATCCCGATGGACTTTCCGGGCTTTCACGGGATGCCGACGTCTCCTTTGAATCCCTTGCCGAGGCTCGGCGCCTTGCGGCCTTTCCGCTTGCCGACAAATCCGTGACCGAACTCATCCGGCTCAACGCCATGCTGGAAGAGGAATTGGCCGCCTGCGGAGACTCCCTCGAACGGTGCCGTTTGACTGCGGAGCGCATTGGTGTCACGTTTGACTCGACAGAGCGCTCGATTGCCGAACTCGTGGCAATTGCCAAGTTGTGTTCTACGGCCCCCGCCGATCTACTCGAATACCGCCGCCCGACTTTCGGTCATGCAAGAACGGCTGAACTCATCGAAGAGGCCAAGAACGCCCTTGCGGCCGAGCGGAGCGGTAGAGCAAGATTCGAGGAGGTTATTTACCTTGACTCTTTGCCGCCGGTCTCGGAGATCAAAACGTCCGTCGCGGACCTCCGCCGCAAGGATGGGTTCTTCGCGTTCTTCGACGGGGAATGGCGCAAGGCAAGAAAGCTGCATGTCGGTATATCGAGGGAAAAGCGGAAATTGACGTCCAGACATCGCGCGGACGAGCTTGCAGCCCTCGCGGCCTGGATCGACGCCAAGGATGCCTTCGTCTCAAACATCGAGTACCGCGAATGTTTCGGGGGGTTATTCCGCGGGCTTGACACCGACACGGCGCGGATGGACAAGCTCAACGACTGGTATGTCTCGTCGAGGTTTTCGATGGCGGAGTGCCCAGGCCTTGCCGAGCGGTTTGACCTGACTGCCGTATCCGCCGAACGGGTGGCGGAGCTTTCCGCCAAGGTAGATGCGATCTTGTCCGACGCTCGCAGGCTGGAAGAAGCCGAGGCGGCCGTCAGGGGCATCTTCGGGGCGGACGTGGCGGGGTTCCGCGAGGCGAAGTCCAAAGGGTGGGATGCAGCCCTAGAGACTCTTCGGCGTGCGGCCGGCAGCATTTCCACCGTCATTGGGTTCTTCTCAGGAAAGTCGGATCTCAGTCTTTCACCGAGGGACGCCCTCCGCCTCATGGAGGCAAGGGCAGACCTTACTGCTGCAGCTGCCGACCTGGAGTCGATCATGCGGGGCGGGAACTCCCTGCGCGACGCTGGAGGGGATGAATTGGGATGGCTGGCCGATCTTGCTGGTGGGCCTTGGCAGCATGTTCTTCAGGAGGTTTCTTCAAAGGCGTCCAAGGTGGCCGAGACCGCATCACAGGCCCTCTCGTTCGCTGAGGGCGAATGCCCCTTGTCTGTGGCTGAGACCTTTGCGCGGAGCAAGTCGGAACTTGACGACGCCTGGGCCGGAGTTGCCGGGTTGCCGCAATGGAACCGCTTTAATGATTGGGCTTCGTTAGCCGATGTCGCCCGCGATGACGCGGCCGCGGCCAGAAAGGTGCTGGAACGCATTTCCTCGTTTGCCCGACAGGGAAGGTCTGCCTTGGAGGTGTTCCAGGCCTCCGACGAAGAAGCCGATGCACGATCCATTCTCGACAGGTTCGCCTCGTCAGACGAAGTGCGGCGAATGCTCGGTGATGTATTCGACGGAGCAGAAACCGACCTTGATCGCCTGTCCGTGACGCATGGATGGGGTGCCAAGGTGTGCGCGATTGAACTTCCTTCAGCCGTTCGTCGCAGGCTGCTGTCTGGAGACGCGGGCGAGGCTTTAGCTGAATCCAGGCGTCTCTACAGAACTATTGCGGACGGATGCAGTAAGGCCCGGGATGCCGTCGAATCGCTTTCATCCTATGGATCCTTCTCATGGGACGAGTGGCAGGGGCAGGCGCGTGGAGTGTCAGGCGGCGATCTCCCGTCTGAGATCCTCGCCAGGCTGGAAGCCGTCGCGGCCGTCCCGGGATCCGTCCTCCCCTGGTCGAAATACCTCTCTCTTCGTCAGGAGGCAAGACAAGAGGGGCTGCCCGACTTCGTGGCAGCGCTTGAGTCCGGCAAGATTCCGTCGGGGTGCCTAGCCTCGGCGTTTGAGCTTTCAGCCTACCAGTCTATTGGCAGATCGGTTTACCAGTCATACCCCGAACTATCCCGATTCAACGGATCTGCCCATGACAAGACCCGGGCAGACTACCGGTACCTTGATGCGGAAATCGTCTCTCTCACAGGAAAGGATTTTGCGAGCCAGATCGACCGCCGCACCACCGTCCCAGAGGGGCAGCGGGGTACCACTGTCGGTGACTTCACCGACATGCAGTTACTGCGTCGGGAGATCAACAAGCAGCGCAGGCACATCCCAATCAGACAATTGGTCAGGCGTGCGGGATTGGCACTCCAGGAACTCAAACCCTGTTTCATGATGGGGCCGCTGTCGGTAGCCCAGTATCTTGAGCAGGGCGCGTTGAGGTTCGATCTAGTGGTCATGGACGAGGCGTCGCAGTTACGGCCCGAGGAGGCCATTGGGGCCATCGCGCGAGGGACGCAACTCGTCGTTGTCGGCGACCCCAAGCAGTTGCCTCCGACCAGTTTCTTCGATCGCATGGTGGATGGCTCCGACGACGAGGAGGACGACGAGGCCCCGGCTGCGATCAGTGGCATGGAGAGCATCCTAGACATCTGTCAGCAACTCTTCACTCCAGTGCGCAGCTTGCGCTGGCACTACCGCTCCCACCACGAGTCGCTCATCGCGTTCTCCAATCACCATTTCTACAAGAACCTGATAGTGTTTCCGTCGCCCTATGCCAAGAACCCGGGGCTCGGGGTGAAATACCGCTACGTCAAGGGAGGCGCGTACAAGGACAGGCAGAACGCCCCGGAGGCGCAGCGCGTGGTGGACGCAGTGCTTGAGCACATGATCAGGCGACCGGACGAATCGCTCGGCGTGGTCACGCTCAACCAGACCCAGCGGGAACTCATAGAGGAACTGCTCGACAAAAAACTCAAGACGTTCGACGAGGGGGCCGACTTCATGGGCCGTTGGGAGGCTGAGGGATGGC
Organism: uncultured Pseudomonadota bacterium; assembly: GCA_903888645.1. Classification (GTDB taxonomy): domain Bacteria; phylum Pseudomonadota; class Gammaproteobacteria; order Burkholderiales; family Rhodocyclaceae; genus CAISUK01. The sequence continues at coordinate 20,558 of CAISUK010000652.1, forward strand.
CGTTCTTCGTCAAGAACTTGGAGAACGTCCAGGGCGACGAGCGAGACGTGATTTTCATATCCACCACGTTCGGCAAGGCGCCCGGCACGGATAAGGTGCGACAGAACTTCGGCCCCATCAGCCGTCCCGACGGGTGGCGCCGTCTCAATGTGCTCTTCACCCGCTCGAAGAGGAGGATTGAACTTTTTACGTCCATGGCTCCCGAGGACATCGTGGTCGATGCGCGCACTCCGCTCGGTACAAAGGCCCTGCGTGACTATCTGGATTTTGCCAAGCGCGGTGTTCTTGTCTCCACCGACGAGGGGGAGCGCGATCCGGACAGCGACTTCGAGGTGTCCGTTGCCAACGTTATATCCTCAATGGGCTATGAGGTTAAACCGCAACTTGGTGTTGCCGGGTTCTTCATCGACATGGCGGTGCGTAACCCCGACAGGCCCGGGGAATTCCTTGCCGGAATCGAATGCGATGGCGCTACTTACCACAGCGGCTTTTCTGTTCGCGACCGGGATCGCATCCGCCAAGAGATTCTCGAGTCTCTGGGATGGAAGGGACGCATCCACCGTATTTGGTCGACAGACTGGTTCTACGATCCGCGTAGGGCAATTGCGAGGCTTCGCGAATTCCTTGAAGAGCGTCGCCGAATATCGGCATCGGAGGATCCGGGTGAATGGGATGATGAGATCCTGGACGATGAGATCGACGAGGCCGTCGAAAATCAGGTGGCCGAGGAGGTGGCGGAGGCCATCGCAGCTGAATCCGACTCCAGCGAAGACCTGTTCGTCGAGGTTGGGGATCGTGTCACCTATTGCCCGCTCGATGCCCCAAATGACAGGCACAGTGTTCTGATCGTGGACAGTGCTAGCAACGTCAAGATGGGCATCGTCAACGAGGAAACGCCTCTCGCCCAAGCCCTACTCGGGATGTCCCCCGGCGACATAGGTATTTTGGAGATTCCAGGCCAGAAACCCCGGCAACTTCACGTGCTGAAAATCCAGCGCCAAGAAGAACTTCTTACCTGAATATTGATTCACAATTCTTGCCGACATCCTTTGGTGTGAGTGTCCGTTTGTCGATATTGTTATCTTCGAGCAGAGAACCGCCGACAATTCTCTGCCGTAGCAGTTCGTAACTATCGGTTAATTTATCGATAGATAGTTTTTGCTGCTCTGAATCGAAAAGCTTCGGAAACGAGTGCTTTTAGCCTCCGAATTGTTGGGGGCCGCGTGCAAACATTATCGAATGGTCTTTCGTTCATCGTTTGCACTTCCTTTCTTGATTCTCACGATCAGCTTTCCTCTTCGTGCTGAGGATCTGGGCAGCCTTGGCCCCACCTACGAAATCATTGAGCGAGACCTGATCGAGGTCATTCAGGACAAGTTTCGGCGCATGGATAAATCCGGCGAACTGTCCAAGATGCAGGAGGATTACAAGCGGCAAGTCATCGGTGCGGTTGAGCGCCCCAAAGCAGTACGGGGCATACGAGCAACTGAAACTGCTAGAACCTTCTATATCGACCCGACATGGACGCTCGACAGAAATGTGGTTGATGAGAAGGGAAGGGTGCTCTTTCCTGCGGGAACCACAGTCAATCCGTTCGATTACGAGAAACTATCCAAGACGCTTCTTTTCTTGGATGCGCGGGACAAGGGGCAGGTCGAGTTTGCGAAGCGATTTCTCGCGAGTGCTAAAGGCTTGGTCAAGCCGATTCTGGTGGCTGGTGAGCCGCTAAAACTCATGCGCGAGTGGAAGCGCGAGATTTTCTACGACCAAGGTGGCGCACTTACCCGGCGTTTCTCAATTACCCAATCTCCAGCCGTCGTGTCGCAGGAAGGGAAAAGGCTTCGTGTTGATGAGATTCGTCTGTAAAGCGGCCCTCTGTGTCATCTGGATGATGGTCGCAGTGGCAGCCGCCCAAGCGGCAACGTGTAAAGGCAAATTCGCCAATCCGATCACTGACATTTGCTGGTCATGCATGTTTCCTCTCAAGATCGGTGGGGCAACGCTGGCATCGATGGACCAGGAAGACACGGCTAATCCCGGTGGGAATCCAGCCTGCTTCTGCGGTAATCCGCCCAAGTTTGGATTCAAGGTCAGTTTCTGGGAGCCTGTACGCCGCGTTGATGTAGTGCGTGATCCCTTCTGCATGGTCAGCCTCGGCGGAATCAAGATGGATCCGGGGTTTGATGCACCAGTAGCCAGTCGCTTCCGGCGCGACGGGCAGGATCAATCATCCTTCTACCAGGTGCATTGGTACGTTGATCCGATCATCTACTACCTGCAGGCAGTCCTCGATAACTCCTGTCTGGAAAATCAGGGCTTCGATGTCGCCTACCTGACCGAACTCGATCCACTCTGGAAGGATGACGAACTCACCCGAATACTGAATCCCGACGTGTATCTCTTTGGCAATCTGCCAGCCCGCGCCGCTTGTGCGGCCGACTGCGTTGCTGCAACTTCTGGATTTCCGAACAACACCTTCTTCTGGTGCGCCGGCTGCCAAGGTAGCTTGTATCCGTTAAACGGAAACATTCAGGCACACGTCGGCGGTGTTCAGGCATCAAGCCTCGAGGTCTACCGCATTACCGCCAAGTTGCACCGGGAAATGCTGATGTGGGCGGCTTCTGGCGAGGACGGGATGTGTGGCTATTACCCGCAGCCCGTCCTGGACAAGACAGGCTACAAGTACCACATGCTGTACCCGATCCCGCAAACGAAGAAGATTGCCGGCAAATGCTGCCAGCCGCTTGGGCGCAGCACCGCATTATGGGGGGCAGGGCGGGAGTTTCCGTTTGAAGGCGAGGACTTTGCGTACCAGATTTTCAGGAAACGCAACTGTTGCCAGGGTGCGGTTGGTCTCGGGAACTGATTATGCAAACTCCCCGCAAATTCGTTCCACTCCTGCTTGCCTTGATCCTGCTGCTGACGTCTTCCGTGACGTTGGCACAGGAATCTCCTTTGATCGGGAATCAGCCGGTGCGCCTGCCGACATCCGAGGAGATGCAGAAGTCTCAAAGCAGGGCGAGGGAGGCAATGCAGCGTATCCCGGATTCTGAGCAATCCATGCGGATCTATGGCGGAGGGATGCCGAATATTGAGGCACTGCCCCAGGCGGCGGTGCCGGCTCCCGACATTGCGACAATCGCCGAAAAGTTCAAGGAACTGGGCAAAGCCTCTGCGCCAAAGAATGAGCAGCCAGATCTTTTGATCATGGTTTCTCTCTCAATGCCCAGAGATGCCTTGGAGCGAACGGCAGAGCAGGCCGAGCGTGCAGGAGCAACACTTGTTTTCCGGGGGCTGAAGGGTGACTCCATGACCCGAATGGGTGAGGAAATTCAGTCAATCATCGGTAAGCGTAACGTCTCGGCGGTTGTTCACCCTCCCGCCTTCCAGCAATTCAGTGTCACCAGGGTGCCCGCGGTTGTGATCGCCCGACCGGAAGCCGGAAATGTTCTCGAGAACGGCTGCTCTCAAGCTGGGACTTTCGTCAAGGTGGCAGGCGACGTTTCGCTTGACTATGCGCTTGAGCATATCGAGCGCAAGAGTCTGGCATGGGGGCAGATTGCCAGGGCGTATCGCAACCGGATTGTCAGGGGAATCAATTGAGGCAATTTATTTGGGTTGTCGCGTTATGTTGCTCGACGATCGCTTTTGCAGACCAGGGATCTGCATTTCAGGAGGGCAAGACACTTGGTGGTGGGGCCAACACGGCGACGTTTTCAGGAATTGGTAGTGGAGCAGTAGCAGACAAAGTGCCAGCTTACGGCTCAAGTCCCACCGAAGCGCAGTTGTACCAGGGTGGCCAAGGGCAGCTGACTGGGCCGGGTATCGGTAAGGTGCAAAACTGCGGCAGCTACACGCCAGGCACGAACACGATTGCCAACCAGGAATGCGAGGCGATCAACTTTCTTGCACGCAACCCGCAAATCCGTCCTCAATTCAACATCACCCAGAACGACCCGATGGTCATCGGGGCAAAGAATGCACGAGATAACGCCGAAAGCTTCTTTCAGTCCATTGGCCTCAATGGTGGGGCCGGAACTAGCTCGCAGTGCACCACTAAGACGGAGGTAACGCCACCACAGTACTCGGTAGAAACATGCTCTTCAGCCAGCGAGATTGCCATGCAGCAATGCACCATGGGTCGAGCGATCAACATTGATACTGATGCCAACTTTCAGTGCGAGCAAACCATCAATGCCTATGAAAACCTGAAATGCCGTCGTGGAAGCTCCGTCACGGTTGGCTTTGGTCAATGCACCCCAGGGGCATGGCTCGGACGTGCGGCATACATGGATTGCAGCTGGTGCGTGGATCCGTACTTGGCCATGAATGTGTATTGCGGAAGTGACGGACGATCCTACAGCGTAAATCCATATCGATCCTATGACGGTGTGAATCGGTATGACTACAACTGGATTGGATATCCGTGGGACGGCAGTTACGGAAATTTTAATGTGGCAGTAGCGCCCGGTGTCTCCGTAGTGGACTACTACGTCAGCAACCTCGGATGGGGATGCAACCTCTACATCTACTACAGCGTCAGCTGTAACTCGACTACCTGTACCCCGTCAGTTAAAGGTGTCAGCCAAGGGTGTAACGCTGGTAGCGGAAGCGGTACAGGCAGTCCGCTGTCACTTCCCATGACCAAGACCGTCAGCAACTGGACGTCCGACCAGTGCCTGGCGCTGAAGGCGCGCACACAATGAGACTTCTTGCCATCTTGCTTTTTGTTGTCAGCGCAACGGCCATTGCTGCTGACTGCAAGCTGACAGGCACTGTCTGCGTTGATACATCGGCCTCCAAGAGCATTTCCGGGGTCACGGTGACCTTGGCTGAGGTTGGAGGCTGCTGGGAATACGAGGATACCTACACCTGCATCAAGCCGAATGCAGTCAATTACTGCCAGCCTTTCGTTAGCGCGCAGCCTGCGTGTTGGCAGAGCAGTTCTCAGTGCAGTCAGATGGATACGCTGATGAATAGTGGCTGTATGAGGTATTTGCAAACCTGGCGATGCGGAGATCCTGCGACGCCTACGCCAGCAAATACGATACGCCTCGATGACACGTACACGTTGGTCTCCAGCAATTACGATCCAGCACCGTGCGCCACACTTGAAGCCAACTGCTCGATCGCCGAGAGCACCTGCATATCGACCACGCCGCCAACATTGCCGCCTGGTATCTCGCCAAGCTCAGTGGCCCCTGATGGTTGCTTTGAGAAGAAAAACACATATGCCTGCCTGACCGGCAAGGCTGATACCTCGGAGTGCGACGGCTACGCGGCGAATCCAAACTGTACGCAGCAGACTTCAAGCTGCACCGATACAGTCAGTGGACAGTGCGTTCTTGAGCAGCGAACCTACCAGTGCATGTCGCGGCCACCGCAATCCAGCACCGTGACTGATTGCTCTGGTCAGCTCTATTGCCAGAACGGGAATTGCTTTGACAAGGGCTACCAAAACGATGCTGACTTCGCCCGCTCAATGGCGCTCCTGGAAGCGGCGCGCGAGGCCGGGGTATATGGCAGCGAAACATCGATATTCAGTGGCGCGGATTCGCGTTGCAAGATCAAGCTGTTCGGCTTGGCCAACTGCTGCAAAAAAAGTAGCGGAGGTGGAGGATTCTCGAATTTCAGCCTGTTTGGCACAGCCATGTCCGTGGGTGGGCAGGCTCTTGATGTCGGTTCGTCATATGTCTATGACGCTCTCTACGATTCACCGACGCTTCAGCAAGGCCTCGGTGCAATGCTCGGGGTTACTGGAGCTGACGGACTGTTCAATCCATCTTTCAGTTTCTATGGATTTTCGTTCCAGTTCCTGCCTAGCCAAGGATTTGTCTTTACTGGTTTTGATCCAACTTCACTGGCCATTCAGATTGGTCTGATGATTCTTCAGGATCTCTTGTCTTGCGAGCAATCTGAGCAGATCCTGGCAATGCGGCGCGGCCAGAGCCTCTGCCATGAGGTCGGTACTTATTGCTCGAAGGAATTGAAGCTGATCGTGACCAAGATCTGCATCGAGCACACTAAGTCCTACTGTTGCTACAACAGCCGGTTGGCCAGGATCATCAACGAGCAGGCGCGAGGACAGATTGGCAAGGGCTGGGGTGGCCCCAAGAGCCCGAATTGCTCCGGCTTTACTCCAGCTGAGTTTGCTGCAATTGATTTCTCAAGTATCGACATGTCAGAGTTTTCCGCCGAGATTATGGCCAACATCAAGATGCCGAATGTCGGCTCAATGAGCCAGCAGATCAATACATCCGTTCAGCAAAAGCTGCAGAACTACTACCAGAGGTGAGGTGTGAGAATAGTACTAGCCATGGGACTTTTCTGGATTGCATTCAGCCAGGATGTCGCTGCCGCTGAATACTCCAACCTCAAGTGGGCGATGCTGGAAGCGATTGATGCCCCGGGGGGCGTGGTTACTGGGACTGTAGTCGGACCAATCGCAGACAAGTTCGTCTCAACCACGGGATCGAGGAGTCTGGTCATGGTTGAGGTAACCACCGTAAAGAATTATCGACAAGATGGTTGCATGCGACTCAACATTCGCCTTAAACAGGCCAATGTTCCTGCGAAAGATGGAAAGTTAGCTGATTTCGGAATCGACTACGGCGTGAATCTCTGTCGAGATGGCAGCCCGCCAACAGAAGGAATGGATCTGGAATATGTTGGCAAAGCGCTTGGTTCGGTTTCCTCAGAGCCTATGCACATAGGTAAATAAGCACTGCTCCCCCCCTGCATTGGTTTCACCACAGTGCAGCTCAACCGATCCAGGGAGGATGACAAGGTGGCTTCCAGTCATGTGCATGGGCGAATCCCCCCAGACGTAACCGCCTAGATGCCTGATTACATCGTGAAAGGCGTCGCCCTTCGCGCAGACCAGATAGGCCACCGGATTGGCCACGACGCAGTGCGTGCCGTTGTCCATACCGTCAGATTGACGTAAC
>CAISUK010000653.1 GCA_903888645.1 uncultured Pseudomonadota bacterium
ATCCGGACTAAGGCAGACGGAGTTTACCCAGCTTGTGTGCCCCTCGAAGGTCCGCACGCAACGACCCGTGGCGACGTCCCATAGCTCAAGCGTCTTACCAGCGTTTCCCGACAACGCCCAACGGTTAGCAGGACTGAGGCAAACGGACGATCCGCACCAAGCCAGAAAGACGTTTTCCCCCAGGTTCCAGAACTTGAACAGCCAGTCGTCCAGTTCGAACAACCGCCTACGGGTAGCGGCAGGCAGATCCAGTGCCTGGCCGTCCTCTCCGGCCAGCAGATCCAACCAAGTCGAGCGTTTCAAGGCGAACTCCTCAAAGAACGGAACGTTCCGCGTTCCGGCATTCTACAGGCAAGATCACTGCTGTCCGGAGATTTTGGCTGAGGGCGTTGTAATCTACTGAAAGGGCGAAAGAAAGTGCTACACAGGGGTGTCACCGATTTCAACTTGCTGGAAACTGCCGGATTTTTCCGGGGGTGGTCCGATGCATTCTGGCAAGCTGGTGTTCGCCCAACTGATGGAGCATCTGCCGCTCGCGACATTCCGGCGCTGCGTGGCGAGGTATCCGAGCAAGTACCCGACGCTCACCTTCTCGCACCTAGATCAGTATCTGTGCATGGTGTTCGCCCAACTGACCTACCGGGAAAGCCTGCGCGACATCGAGACCTGTCTGCGGGCGCATTCGAACAAGTTGTACCACTTGGGCATCCGTGGCGGCATCGCCCGGAGCACTTTGGCCGACGCCAACGAGAAGCGCGACTGGCGCATCTACCAGGACTTCGCCTTGTCGTTGATCCAGGTGGCGCGTCGGCTCTACGCCGAGGACAGCTTCGGATTGGAGTTGCAGCAGACCGTCTATGCGCTCGATTCCACCACCATAGACCTGTGCCTGGCGCTCTTTCCGTGGGCGCGCTTCCGCAAACGGAAGGGAGCCGTCAAGCTCCATACCCTGCTCGACCTGCGCGGCAACATCCCGACCTTCATCCATATCTCGGACGGCAAGCTGCACGATGTGAACATCCTCGACCAGATTGCGTTCGAGGCTGGCAGCTTCTACGTCATGGATCGCGGCTACATAGACTTCGCCCGGCTTTACGTCCTGCACCAGGCCCAGGCCTTCTTCGTCACTCGAGCCAAATCCAATCTGCAATACCGGCGCGTCTACTCGCACCCCGTGGACAAGGCGACTGGCTTGCGCTGCGACCAGACCATCATGCTCACCGGCATCAAGTCCGCCAAGGACTATCCGATCCCACTGCGCCGCGTGAAGTTCTACGATGCCGAGCACAACAAGCTCCTCGTCTTTCTTACCAACAATTTCGATCTGCCGGCCCTGACTATCGCCCAACTGTATCGCTGCCGCTGGCAGGTGGAACTGTTCTTCAAGTGGATCAAGCAGCACCTGCGCATCAAGGCGTTTTTCGGCACCTCCGAGAATGCGGTCAAAACCCAGGTCTGGATCGCCATCTCGGCCTACGTCTTGGTCGCCATCGTCAAAAAACGGCTCAACACCGAGGCTTCCCTCTACACAATCCTGCAAGTCTTGAGCCTCACGCTTTTTGAAAAAACAACTTTGTTTCAATTGCTTGGAGAAATAGAGAATATGACAGACCCCATGACAAACGCCAAGCAATTGAATTTATTCGATTAAATTACCGGACAGTAGTGATTACCAAAGTCATATCAATGCCTTGGGTTTGCAAAAATATTTACCCGCCGGCCACGGTCATGGGCGAAAGCAAAATGGAGCCGGTCTGCTTGCCGCCCCGGATGTGCACGTCCCGGCCCACGGCAACAATGCCCCGCAACATGTCCTTCAGATTTCCGGCGATGGTGA